>NZ_JBHVWC010000028.1:3329-110434 GCF_042882445.1 Kitasatospora sp. NPDC058218
CGGCAGCGTCACCGCCGGCGCCACCGCCACCCTGAACATCACCACCACGGCCTCGGTCGCGGCAGGGACGTACCCGCTGACCGTCACCGGCAGCGCGGCGTCGGGCTCCCACACCAGCAGCTACTCGCTGAAGGTGACGAGCACCCAGCCCGGCAACGACTTCTCCGTCGCGGTGAACCCGAACTCCGGCACCGTGGCCGCCGGTTCATCCACCAGCGCGACGATCTCCACCGCCGTCACGGCCGGGTCCGCGCAGAGCGTCAACCTCACCGTCACCGGCGCCCCGGCCGGCGTCACCGCCACCGTCACCCCCGGCAGCGTCACCGCCGGCGCCACCGCCACCCTGAACATCACCACCACGGCCTCGGTCGCGGCAGGGACGTACCCGCTGACCGTCACCGGCAGCGCCACCTCCGGCAGCCACACCGGCGGTTACACCCTGACGGTCACCGGGGTCACCCCGCCCGGCGGCCTGGTGAACGGCGGCCTGGAGACCGGCAGCCTCGCCCCCTGGACCTGCCAGAGCGGCGGCGCGGTGGTCGCCACCCCGGCCCACTCGGGCTCCCACGCCCTGCAGGCCGCGGCGACGGCCGGCCAGACCGGCCAGTGCGCGCAGACCGTGACGCTGTCGCCCAACACCTCGTACACGCTGAGCGGCTGGGTCCAGGGCAACTACGCCTACCTCGGTGTGAGCGGCGGTGCCACCGCCAGCACCTGGACGAACGCCTCCGGCTGGACCAAGCTGACCGTCCCGTTCACCACCGGCGCCTCCGGCACCGTGACGGTGTACCTGCACGGCTGGTACGGCCAGGGCAACGTCTTCGGCGACGACTTCAGCATCGCCTGACCCCGTCCGCGACACCCGACCGTCCCGCCGGGGGCGGCGCGACCTCCCGTCGCGCCGCCCCCGGCGGCCGTTCACGCGGGGTGGGGCGGTGGCGTCGCACCGGTCACTTCCGCCCCATCGGTCATGTCATAGGATCACCGACCATGACGGACGGGGCGGGGACGACGGGCAACACAAGGGCACCTGACGGGGCATCCGCCCCACCACCGGTCGGGACAGCGCCGGCCCCGCCGCCCGCCGGCCCGGCCGCCCACGCGCAGTACACCGGCGGCTCGCCCTACCTCACCGGGCCCGCCTCCCCGCACACGCCCGACTGGGCCACCATGGCCGAGCGGCACGAGGAGGAGATCCGACGCAGGAAGCGCCTGCGGGTGATCGGCGCCAGCGTGCTCGCGACCGCCCTGATCGGCGGGATGACGGCGACGGCCATCAAGGTGTCCGGCAGCGGCCGGGACGACCGCCCCACCGGCACCGTCACCCTCCAGCCCGGACCCACCACCGACGCGACCACCGCGACCACCGGCCCCGCCACCGACGGAACGCCCGCGCCCACCACCGCGCCGACCGGAACGCCCTCCCCCGGCGCCTCCGCCACCGGCAGCCCGTCCGCGACGCCCTCCCCCGGCAAGTCCGGCGCAAAGCCGAGCGGTACGGCCACCACCCCCGGCAAACCCGGGGCGAGCACCTCCCAAGGCGCTCCCCCGCCCGCCGTGCCGCCGGCCGCACCGCCCGCCGGTGCGCCCGCGCCGACCAGCAGCGCACCGCGCGATCCGCTGACGGTCATCTCCGAGGCCGCGACCGACACCGCCGCGCTCGACCCTGGCACCCTCTTCGCCGCCCCGAGCCTCACCATCGGCGGCCGCACCTGGACCCGGATCGCCACCGCCGCCACGGACACCTGCTGGCAGGCCACCACCGGCGGCCTGGGCGACGTGGTCAGTGGCCAGTCCTGCCGGAAGCTGCTGCGGGCGACGTACACCTCCGGCGACAGCGCGGTCACCGTCGGGGTGGCCGTCTTCGACCACAAACCGCAGGCGGACACCGCCGGCCAGGCCCACAAGGGCCAGGTCCAGGGCCTGACCACGCCCGACGGCATCGCCTGGTGCGTGACGGCCGGCTGCGCCAACACCCATACGACGATCGGCCGTTACGGCTACTACACGGTCTCGGGCACCTATCGCCCCGGCGGCACCACCCAGGACGCCGCCGCGACGGCCGCCGGCCCCGAGCTCGCCGCCTACGCCCGCGCCCGCCTGCTCGCCCGGGGCCAGGCCGCCGTCGGCGTCTGACAGCGACGCGATCGGCGACGCGCCCCTGCTTACCGCCTACACCCATCCCTCGTCGAGGTGGATCGTCCAGGTCCCTCCCACCGCCCTGTTCAGCTCGACCAGGGCCGCGACGTCCGCGATGACGGCCGGCGCGTCGGACAGCCGCAGGGGGGAGACCGGGACGCCGTGCCGGGTGTAGGTCGGCACCTCACCGCTGCAGTCGAAGGCGTGGAGCGGCAGGGGATCACGGCCGAACCATGCGGGGCGGTGTTCCTCCGCCCACGCGGCAGCCGCGTCGACGCGGTCCACATGTGCCAGCAGCTGTTCCGGGGCGGGCCCGCCGCAGAACTGTACGAGGAAGCCCTCGGCGTCGACGGCCCACCAGTCCCACGTGAATCCAGGTCGGGGGTGCCGCAGGATCGTCGCCATGGCACCACCGTATCCGGGCCGTCTCCGGGCCGTCTCCGGACCGGCGGCGGTGGGCAGCCTCAGGCGGCCCGGCCGACCGCGACGGGGCGCGCGGGGCGGCAGAGGGCGAGGTAGGAGACGGCGGACAGGACGGCACAGGCCAGGACGACCACCGCGAGGAGGACCGCCGACGGGCTGCCGCCGAGGCTGCTGAGCGGTGCGACCAGGGCGCCGCAGAGGAAGGTGCCGGTGCCGATCAGGGCGGAGGCGGAGCCGGCGGACCGCGGGGCGACCAGGCTGAGCGCCTGGGCGGCCGAGTTCGGGAGGATCACGCCGAGGCTGCCCATCAGGACGAAGAGCGCCGGGCAGACACCGGCCAGCCCGAGGTCCCAGACCGCCGTGAGCAGGACGAGCGCCACCCCCGCGGCGACCGCCGTGCCGAGGCCGGCCAGCATCAGCGCGCGGGCCGTGAACCGGCGGGCGAGCACCCGTCCGTTCAGCTGGGTGACGCCCACGATGGCGAGCGAGTTGAGGCCGAACAGCAGGCTGTAGGTCTGCGGCGAGACGTGGTAGACGTGCTGGAGCACCACCGACGAGCCGCTGATGTAGCCGAACAGCGCACCGAAGGCGAAGGTGCTGGTCAGGACGAGGCCGAGGAACGGCAGGTCGCGCAGGAGTCCGTTCATCGTGCGCAGGGTGGCGACGAGCCCGCCGCCGTGGCGGGCGGTGGGCGGCAGGGTCTCGCGCAGGGCGGCGAAGGCGACCAGGGTGAGCAGCAGGCCGAGCGCGGTGAGGGCGCCGAAGGTGCCGCGCCAGGAGGTGACGCGGAGCAGCTGGGCACCGACGATCGGGGCGAGGATCGGGGCGAGGCCGGATATCAGGCTGATCGAGGCGAGGAAGCGGAGCATCGCGACGCCCTCGAAGCGGTCCCGGGCGACGGCCCGGCCGATGACCAGGCCGGCCGCACCGGCGGCGCCCTGCACGAAGCGGGCCGCGATCAGGACCGGCAGGGTGGGGGCGAGGACGCACAGGACGCTCGCCAGGGTGTAGACGACCAGGCCGACGAGCAGCGGCGGGCGGCGGCCGAAGCGGTCGCTGAGCGGTCCGAAGATCAGCTGGCCGGCGGCGACCCCGAACATCGAGAAGGTCAGGGTGAGCTGGACCGCGGCCGGTTCGGCGGCGAGGTCGTCGGCGATCGCCGGCAGGCCGGGCAGGTAGAGGTCGGTGGTGAGCGGGCCGAGGGCGACCAGACCGCCGAGCACGGCGACGGTGCTGCGGCCCGGGGCGGCTCCGGTCCGACCGGAGCCGGCGGCCGGGGCGGGGGCGGTCGACGTCTCGCCGGCGGGACCGGCGGTCGGACCAGGCATGGGGCTCCTCACGGGACGGGCGCTGGGTTTGTCCACGCTCCGTCCTACCCCAGCGGCCCGCCCGGGCGATACCCGGGGTGGGCCGCGCGGCCCACTCCGGCCGGTGTGGGCCGCCCGCTACGCGGCCGCCCGGCGGCTCAGTGCCTGGCGGCCGACTGCGCCCGCAGGGCGGCCTGGACGGCGGCCCCGTCCTGCCAGGCGTAGAGCTGGTTGCCCGTCAGGGTCACGTCGTAGTGCCCGCACGAGCCGCTGATCTTCGAGGAGACGCCCTCGGGGAACCAGCCGGCCTTCATGGTGGCCGGCACCGGGTGGACGCCCCTGCCCGGCTGGGCGGTGACGCAGCCGGCGGGCAGCCGCCCGTCCGGCAGGGTGGCGCGCAGCAGTCGGTCGTCGCCGGTGGTGGACATCAGGTAGTGGACGCCGGAGGCGTTGTCGGGCAGCCAGGACGGTACCGCGTGGCGGTCGGCCTTGGCGGCGCTGCCGGTGGCGTAGGTGGCCTGCTCCTGGTGGCGTCCGTCGTACCACTCGGAGACCCGCGGGCCGACCGCCACGGCGGCGACGGCGACGGCCATGCCCGTGCCCGCGACTCCGAGTACGACCTTGCTCAGGATGCCGTTCATGCCCGCCCTGCCCTCTCCCTGTTCGGTCCCGTCCCCGGTGCCCGGCGCCGCGCGAACGGCGCCCGGTCCACCGGGGTGTCTCCATCCTGACCCGTCGTGGGCTGCCGCGGCGTCACCACGAGGTCGCGACCGCACCTGCGACCTTGGGGGTACGGTCTCCACCTTCAGGGGTACACGGGGCGCCGCCGTCTCGGGGTTCACCCCCGGTACGGCGGTGCGGGCGGGCCGTTCGCGGGCCCGACGGGCGTCAGCGGCCCGCCGGAACGGGTGCGGCGACCGGGAACGGCCGGCCGTCCAGAGTCCAGTGCGGGTCGATGGGCCGCCCGAGGGAGGCGTACACCTGGGCGGCGACGTCCGGGTGGCGGATCTCCCCGGTGGGCGGGGCGGCGGGGATGCCGGGACCGGCGCAGGCGACCCAGGCGGTGCGCTCCTCGGGGGTGCGGCCGCCGTGCCCGCCGGCGTCGACATGGCCGTGGTCGGTGACGACGATGACGGTCCACGCCTCGTCGGCGTGGCCGGGCCGGCCGCGCACCGCGTCGAGCAGCCGGCCGAGGCGCTCGTCGGCGGTGCGCATCGAGGCCCGGTACTCCGCGCCGCAGCCGAGGAAGTGGGCGGTCTCGTCGACGGCGCCGAGGTAGACGAAGGAGGCCTCCGGGTCGGCCGTGGCGAGGACGTGGACGGCCTCCCGGGTGACCTCCTCGTCGACGGCCTCCCAGGCCTCGGGGGTGTCCTCGGCGGGGGCGACGTAGCAGAGCCGGCCGGGGGCGCGGAACAGCGGGCCGCCGGACTCGTTGATCACCAGCGGGTCCCAGCCGGCGGCCACGAAGGTGCGGCGGCGGTCGCCGCGCGCGAGGCGGGTGGCGAAGTCGGGGAAGACGTCGAGCCGGTTGCCGCCCAGGTGGTTGCCCCAGACGCCGTGCTTGGCGGGCTCGACGCCGGTGACGATGGTGGCCCAGCAGGGGCCGGACATGGTGGGCGTGGACTCCGCGACCGTGACGGGCGCCAGGAACCCGGCCCCGGACACCTCCGCGAGCCGGGGCATCGGGACCTCCTCCAGCAGGTCGAACCGGACGCCGTCGATGCCGACGACGAGGACCCTGGGCCGGGGCGGCAGAGCTGTGGACATGGTGGGGGCGGTTCCTTTCACGGTGCGTCCCGGTGGCGCCCGCGCGGGCGCCACCGGTCGCGTCATGCTGCCCGGCCCGCCGGACCGGCCGGTGTCGCCGGGTGGAACGGCGGGTGGCCGGGCCGTGTCGGGCCGACGGCCGGGCTCACCCCGGAGCGCCCCCGTGCGGGCCGTCCGACCCGCCGCCACCTCGGACGAACCGCCGGTCGGCCGGGCGCAGCGCGGCGGCCGGGCCCGCCGCGCGCAGCACGACGTCCAGCGCCCGGGCCGGGTCGGCGGCGTAGCAGTGGGCGAACCACGGCAGGTTCGCCTCGACGACGGCCCAGCGCTCGCCCGGGTCGTACGGGTCGAGCAGCGGGCCGACGTCCAGCACCACGGCGCTGGGCAGGGTGTCGCCGACGGCGGTGAGCAGGCGGCGGGCGAAGCCGGTGGCCTCGTCGGTGAGCGGCCCGGGGTCGAGCCGGCCGAAGCGGGCGTAGCGGCTGCCGGTGACCACCTCGCCGTCCAGGACGAACAGCCGGTACTCGGCGCCGAACGTCACCGGGTCGCTGACCAGGACGGGCGTGTCGGGCCCGATCCGCTCGCCGTGCCGGGGCAGCCGGGAGCCGTCGGAGTAGACGGCCGGCGGGAGGGACTTGTCGGCGGGCGGCTTCACGAAGGCCGGTCGGCGCAGCGTCCAGGCCTCGGCGAGGGTGGTCAGCTCGATCCGCCGGCCGGTGAACTCCTCCGGCAGCCGGGCCGGCCAGTCGTCCGCCGGTTCCAGCAGGGCGAGGCCGAGCCGGTCGGCGATCCGGGCGGCGGCGAGCGGGCCGCCGTACCAGTGGACGGGACGCCCGGCGAGGCGGTCGAGGACGGCGGGGCCGGTGAGTTCGGCGGTCGCCAGGCCGCGTGCGGCGGCGGCCCCGGCGAGCAGGACGGTGGTGCCGGTCCGCTGGGCCGAGGTGAGCAGGACGGGGCCGGCGGCGTCGCGGACGGCCGTCACG
The DNA here is from genome assembly GCF_042882445.1 of Kitasatospora sp. NPDC058218. NCBI lineage: Bacteria > Bacillati > Actinomycetota > Actinomycetes > Kitasatosporales > Streptomycetaceae > Kitasatospora > Kitasatospora sp. NPDC058218. Next base: position 9,949 of record NZ_JBHVWC010000028.1, read on the forward strand.
GCTGCGGCCGGAACGTGTGGACGACCTCGATGCGGCCGACGATGTGCCGGTTGAACTCCTCCAGCTCCTCGGCGGGTACCCAGAGTTCGAGGATGGTGCGGCCGCCGGCCTGTCGGACGGGGTAGCGGGCCAGGAAGGCCGCGTCGACCTCGAACCGGGTGACGTGGCCGACGCCGGAGGCGGGGACGTTCCAGTCCCGGGCGATCCGGATCGCGTAGTCCTCGTTGAGCACCGGGTAGAAGATCGGCTGGTCGGGCAGTCGGGGCGGCCAGGCCCGGTGCCCCGACGCCTCGACCAGGGCCAGCTCCTCGGGACCGGTGGGGCGCCAGAGGGTGGTGGTCGCGGGGGTGGGGGTCGGGCTGTTCATGGGAGCCGACGGTAGCCGGGCCGCCGCCGGCCCGGCCACCGGATTTCGGGGCGGGCCGGCGGCGCCGCGGTGGCCCGGCCCGCCCCGCCCCGGGAGTCCGTCAGCGGTAGGCCGACTCCCCGGTGATGGCCTCGCCGAGGACCAGGGTGTGGATCTCGCTCGTCCCCTCGTAGGTGAGCACCGACTCCAGGTTGTTGGCGTGCCGCAGCACCGGGTACTCGGTGGTGATGCCGTTGGCGCCGAGGACCGTCCGGGCGCTGCGGGCGATCTCCAGCGCGGTGCGCACGTTGTTGAGCTTGCCGAAGCTGATGTGCGCCGGGCGGGCCGCTCCCTCGTCCTTGAGCCGGCCGATCCGCAGGGCGACCAGGTAGGCCTTCTCCACCTCCAACATCATCTCGACGAGCTTCTGCTGGGTGAGCTGGAAGCCGGCGATCGGCCGGTCGAACTGGATCCGGCTCCGGGCGTAGTCGAGGGCGGTGGTGTAGCAGTCGCGGGCGGCGCCGACGGTGCCCCAGAGGATCCCGTACCGGGCCTCGCCGAGGGAGGAGAGCGGCCCCCGCAGGCCGGTGACGCCGGGCAGGACGGCGTCGGCGGGCAGCACGACCTCGTCGAAGGCCAGCTCGCTGGTGACCGAGGCGCGCAGCGACAGCTTGCCGTGCACGTCGGTGGCGGTGAAGCCGGGGGTGCCGGGCTCGACCAGGAAGCCCCGGACGCCCTCCTCCGTCTGCGCCCAGACGACGGCGACGTCGGAGATGCTGCCGTTGGTGATCCACATCTTGGAGCCGGAGAGCACCCAGTCGCCGCCCCTGCGGCGGGCCCTGGTCCGCATGTTGGCCGGGTCGGAGCCGAAGTCCGGTTCGGTGAGGCCGAAGCAGCCGATGAGTTCGCCGGCGGCCATGCCCGGCAGCCAGCGCTCCTTCTGCTCCTCGGAGCCGTAGGCGTGGATCGAGCGCATCGCGAGCGAGCCCTGGACGGAGACGAAGGAGCGCAGCCCGGAGTCGGCGGCCTCCAGTTCCATGCAGGCGACCCCGTAGGCGACGGCGGTGGAGCCGGTGCAGCCGTAGCCGTCGAGGTGCATGCCGAGCACGCCGAGGGCGCCCAGTTCCGGGGCGAGTTCGCGGGCCGGGAAGACGCCGCGTTCGAACCAGTCGCCGATGTGCGGGCGGATCCGCTCGTCGGCGAACTTCCGTACGGTGTCGCGGATCAGCCGCTCCTCGTCGGTCAGCAGGTCACCGACGGCGAGCAGGTCGGCCGGGTCGATCCGGGTCGGCTTCGCCATGGAAGCTCCTTGTAGTCTCGGCGGGCACCGGTCCGGGCCGGTACGGGTACCGGCCGCGCGCGGGTACCGGCGAGTATGGCGCACGGAACCGGGCTCCGGACGAGGACGAAGGAGTGAGCATGTACACAGTTGCGCGGCTGACGGCGGACGGGCTGGCCGACGCGGTGGAGCAGTTGGCCGGGCTGCTGGTGGACACCGTCGAGGCCGGCGCCTCGCTGGGTTTCCTCGCTCCGCTCGACCCCGCCGACGCGACCGCCTGGTGGCAGGCGCTGGCCCCCGACGTCGCGGCCGGGCGGCTGCTGCTGTGGGCGGCCCGCGCGGACGCGGACGGCCGGATCGCCGGGACGGTCCAGCTGCGCCCGGCGGTGACCGCCAACGGCCGGCACCGGGGCGAGGTGGCCAAGTTGATGGTCGGTCGGGCGGACCGGGGGCAGCGGCTGGCCGGGCGGCTGCTGGCGGCGCTCGAAGCGGCGGGCGCCGAACAGGGCCTGCGGCTGCTGGTACTGGACACCGAGACGGGCAGCCCCGCCGAGCGGATGTACGAGGCGGCGGGCTGGACCAGGGTGGGCACCGTACCCGACTACGCGACGGACCCGGCGGGCGTACCGCGCCCGACCACCCTCTTCTTCAAGACCCTCCCGCCGCGGGCGGGGGCGACCCCGGCGCTAGGGTGATCGTTTGATCGTTTCCGGAAGACCGGACGAGAATCCGAACGAGGGGTGGAGCATGGCGCGCTGGGCACTGGTCGTCCAGGAGACCGAAGGCGTCGGCAACGACCGGATCTGGGGCACCAAGGTGCTGGCCGAGATCGAGGGCGACCGTGAGGAGGCGCTCGCCGAGCTCCGGCGGCTCGTCCCCACCTACACCCCGCAGCACCCGTTCAACAGTCGCCGGCGCACCCTGCTGCGGGACGGCGACACCTATCTGCTGATCTCCCAGGGCAGCATGCGGGACTACCACTGCGTGTTCCGGGTGTGGGAGCTGCTCTGGGACAGCGAGCGGCCCGAGATCCAGCAGGAGCGCCTGGTCAACCGCGCCCGGGGCTGAGCCCGGCCTGCGGGCGCGTCCCGGCCGGCCGGGTCAGGTGGGCAGGTCGGCGTCGCCGCCGAGGTTGGCGACCATGCGGCGCAGCACGTTGAGCGCGGCGGCCCATTCGCCGGCCGGGATGCCGTCGTGGATCCGCTCGTGGGCGGCGGCGAGGCGGTGCCGGGCCCGCTGCCGGCCGGCCTCGCCGGCCTCGGTGAGGGTGAGGCCGTTCGCGTCCTCGGTGAGCCAGCCCCGGTCGAGCAGATCGTCGAGGACCAGGTCGAAGTCGACGGCGGGAACGATGCCGACGGCGTACGGGCGGAGCTTGTCGGCCAGGGCGGCGCGCTGCCAGCCGCCGGGCTCGCCGGCCACGTGGTTGAGGGTCCACCAGTGGGGCTGGGCGAGCCGCTCCTCGGCGAGTTCGCCCCTGATCCGGGCGAGGACGAGCCGGGCGGTGACGTCGCTCCAGTAGCCGATCGGCTGGGCGGCGAGCCGGGCCTCGGGGTAGTCGCGCAGGTGAATGGTCATGGCGGGCGGACCTCCGGTGAGTGGACTCGGACGACGCCGCCCACGCTAGGAGCTGAAGTCCGCTTGAGGTCAAGCCCGGCCGCTCCCGTGACGAGCCGTCGGCCACCGGGGCGCACGGGCGGCCGGACCGCCTCAGGCGACTCCGCAGAGCCGCAGGACGGCGGTGGTCGCGGCGCCCGCCACCACCACGACCGGGAACGGCGCGCGGCGCAGCGCGAGCAGCCCGGCGACCAGGACGCCGGCCGGCCGGGCCCAGCCGGCGAAGCCGTGCCCCTGGGTGAGGGCGCCGGTGGCGACGAGCGCGACCAGCAGCACGGCGGCGGCCACGGCGAGCAGGTGGCGCAGCCGGTCGGAGAGGGTGAACCGGTGGCCGAGGGCCGGGCCGGCGAGGCGGAACGCGTAGGTGCCGGCGGCCAGCAGGAGGACGGCGAGCAGGGGCATCAGCGGACTCCCTCGGTGGCGGCTGCGGGGCTCGGGTCGACGACGGCGGGCGCGGCGGGGCCCCGCCCGGCGAGCAGCAGGCCGAGGAGGGCGAGCAGGACGGGCAGGCCGGCCGGCAGGTAGGGGGTGGTGGCGACGGCGACCACGGCGCCGGCCAGGGCGGCGGCCCGGGTGCGCCGGTCGGTGAGCGAGGGCAGGACGAGGGCGAGCAGGACGGCCGGGAAGGCGGCGTCCAGCCCGAGCGCGTCGGTGTCGCCGATGAGGCCGCCGGCCGCCGCGCCGACCACGACGGCGATGTTCCAGACCGCGAACAGGGCGACGCCGCAGAGCCAGAACGCGGCCCGGCGCCGGCGCCGGTCGGGCTGGAGCAGGGCGAAGGCGACCGACTCGTCGGTCATCAGCTGGGCACCGAGCAGCCGGCGCCACCGCGGGCCGTCGAGCACGTCGGCGACGGTGAAACCGAAGGGCAGCAGACGGGCGTTGAGTACCAGGCCGGTCGCGACGGCGGCGAGCGCGCCGCCGCCGGAGAGGACGACGCCGACGGCCGCGAACTGGGCGCCACCGGCGAAGACCAGCACCGACATGGCGATCGGCAGCCAGAGCGGCAGGCCGCCGGAGACACTGATGGCGCCGAAGGAGGCGCCGACCAGGGCGTCGGCGACACAGACCAGGGCGATGTCCCGCAGCGTGGCACGGTCGAGTGTTCGGAGGAGCGAACGCATGTCCAGTAGAGTGAACCCGATGGGTGTCGTTCGTCAAGGCGAACGCCTGGACCTGTGGAGCGAACGCGAATGAGTGCGAACACCGCCGGCGACAGCGACCGGCGCAGCGGGGCCGACCGGACCGCCGGCCCGGGCCCGACCGGCTCGGAGCTGATCGGGCTGATCGCCGCCTCCATCCGGCGCGAACGCGAGCGCGCCGACCTGTCCATGGCGGAGCTGGCCCGCCGGGCCGGGATCGCCAAGTCCACGCTCTCCCAGCTGGAGTCGGGCGCGGGCAATCCGAGCGTGGAGACCCTCTGGGCGCTCGGCGTCGCCCTGGACGTGCCGTTCAGCCGGCTGGTCGACCCGCCGCGGCCGGTGGTGCGGGTCATCCGGGCCGGCGAGGGGCCGGTCACCCACTCCGAGCGGGCCGACTACGCCGCCACCCTGCTGGCCTCCTGCCCGCCGAACGCGCGCCGCGACATCTACCGGATCGAGGCGCAGCCGGGCGAGCCCCGGGCCTCCGACCCGCACATGCCCGGCACGGTGGAGCACGTGGTGCTCAGCTCCGGCCGCGCCCTGGTCGGCCCGCCGGCGGACCCGGTCGAACTCCACCCGGGCGACTACATCAGCTACCCCGGCGACGCCCCGCACGTCTTCCGCGCCCTCGCCCCGGACACGGTGGCGGTCATGGTGATGGAGCACGTCTGACCCGCCGGGCGGCGCCGGGTCAGGACGTCAACAGCGTGTCCAGGAAGGGGTTGCCGAAGACCCGGTGCGGGTCGTGGCGGTCCAGCACGGTGATCGCCTCGTCCCAGCCGGGGCCGCCGCCGTCGCGCAGGCTGGCGGGGACCACCCGGCCGAGCACGTCCGGATCGGCCCAGGCGGCGTCCGCGGTGTACGCCCAGCCCTTGGACCACTCGACGCGCAGGCCGGCCCGGGTGCCGTCGAAGGCGCGCAGCAGGAACTGCTCCAGGTCGCGGGCGAAGCGGTGCAGGCCGGGGGTGCCGGGGAGGCTGAGGACGTCAAGCCAGACGGCGGTGTCCCACTCGGGACGGTCGGGGCGCGGGCGCAGCGCGGAGAGCAGCGGCGGCCGCGCGCCGGGGACGCCGCTGGCGGCCGGGTCGTCCAGGCCGGTGACCCGGATCTCCACCGCGCCGTTGATCGGGAACTCGCCGCGCGCCTGGTACTCGCCGAGCAACTGCCGGTAGTAGGAGGCGAACTCGGAGACCACCCACTGGAGGTCGGCGCGCCGGGCGAGTACGGCGTAGCCGTTGGCGGTGACCCGCAGGGTGGTGGGGCGGACGTACTGCAGCAGGGTGCGGGAGGGGCCCCAGAGGTCCGAGCGCAGGCCGCCGGCGAGCAGGTGGGTGAGCAGGTCGCCGGAGAGCAGCTCGCGGAGCAGGCCGCCGGAGAGCAGCACGTCGGTGATGTCCCCGGTGAGGGCCACCTTGGCGATGAGGTACTGGAGTTGGCCGAACAGCGGGGCCGATCCCCAGGCCCCGGCGACGAGTTGGCCGGCGAGCCGGGCGACCGGCTCCGGGATGCTGTCGGAGAAGGGGTAGTTGTAGGGCTCGTCGACGGCGCGGGAGCCGAACGGGCGCGACGGGGCGACGCTCCAGGTCTTCAGCCAGGGGCGGTCGGTGCAGGCGAACCAGATCGCCTCGGCGCGCCCCTCGCGGTCGACGAAGTCGGCGAAGGTGCGCGGGCGGCCCAGGACACCGCCCGAGCTGCCCGGACGGGCGAAGAGCTCGGTGGCCGGGATGTCCAGCCGGCTGACGCAGCGCAGCGGCACGTCGGGGCCGGCCCGGAGCACCACCTCGGTGACGAAGGCCCGGCCGAGGTGGACCAGGAACGCGGCGCTGTCGGCCTCGGAGCGGTCGAACGTGCGCAGGGCGTAGCGGCCGGTGGCCGGGTCGTGGACGACGGCGGTGAGCCGGGTGACCTGGTTGCTGACCGAGCCGTAGCCGTGGCCGTCGGGGCGGATCTCGCCGGTGGCCGGGACGGCGGTGCCGTGGCCGCCGATGGCGAGCACGCCGCCGACGGTGAGCTCACCGGGCGCGGGGCAGTTGGCGACGCCGAGGCCGCGGTCGGCCAGGTGGGCGAGCAGGCTCTCCATGGTGGCGCCGGTCTGCACCCGGACGGTGGTCGGCGAGTCGGCGGCCAGGGCGGTGAGGTGGCGGGTGGTGTCCAGCAGCAGGACCCGGGCGGACTCGGGGGTGGCGTCGGCGACGGTGAGCGGCGCCCAGGTGTGCCGGTACCCCTGGGCGCGCAGCCGCCAGCCGTGGGCGTGCGCCCAGTCGGCGAGCAGCGGGACCTCCTCGGGCGTGCGCGGGGCGCAGGTCCAGAGCTGGTCGGTGCGGACCTCGCCGGACCAGTTCTGGTAGACCCGCTGGTACAGCTCGGTGCCGGCGGGCAGGCCGGGCGGTGCCGGGGTGGCGGCCTGCGCGCCGTCCGGTCCGATCGTGCCGCGCAGCAGCCAGGCGGCCGTGCCGAGGGCCGCCGAGGCCCCGAGCAACTCCCGCCTGCTCAGACCGTCCCCGTCGCGCCGCGCTGTCGCCATGTCCGCCCCCTGCTCGGTGATCGTCTCCCCCGGTGCGTGCACGAGCGTACGAAGCGGGCGGGCGCGATCGGGCGAGCACGTCGTGATCTTCACTCTTTCGAGTGAAGCTCGTCCGGTTCGCCCGTCACACGCGGAAATACCGGGGGCCCGCGCGCGGCTGTCGTGTGCGCAGACCGTACCCGGCCCGGGGAACCGACCCGACCGGGGCCGACCAGGAGGTGCAGCGCGCGATGGGTGAGCAGGAGTTCCGGACCGAGCACGATTCGATGGGCGAGGTCCGGGTACCGGCCGCCGCCAAGTGGCAGGCGCAGACGCAGCGGGCGGTGGAGAACTTCCCGGTGTCGGGCCAGCGGCTGGAGCGGGCCCACATCGCGGCGCTGGCCCGGATCAAGGCCGCCGCGGCCCGGGTGAACGCCCGGCTCGGGGTGCTGGACGAGGAGACGGCGGAGGCCGTCGTGGCCGCCGCCGAGGAGGTCGCCCAGGGGCAGTGGGACGACGAGTTCCCGGTGGACGTGTTCCAGACCGGCTCGGGCACCTCCTCCAACATGAACGCCAACGAGGTGATCGCGACGCTGGCCGGCGAGCGGCTCGGCCGGCCGGTCCACCCCAACGACCACGTCAACGCCAGCCAGTCCTCCAACGACGTGTTCCCGTCCTCGATCCACATCGCGGCCACCACCGCCGTCACCCACGACCTGATCCCGGCCCTGGAGCACCTGGCGGAGGCCCTGGAGCGGAAGGCCGCGGAGTTCTCCCAGGTGGTGAAGTCCGGCCGGACGCACCTGATGGACGCCACCCCCGTCACCCTCGGCCAGGAGTTCGCCGGCTACGCGGCGCAGGTCCGGCACGGGCGGGAGCGGCTGCTGGCGACGCTCCCCCGGGTCGCCGAACTGCCCCTCGGCGGCACGGCGGTGGGGACGGGCATCAACACCCCGCCCGGGTTCGCCGCCGCCGTGATCGAGGAGGTGGCCCGGGCCACCGACCTGCCGCTGACCGAGGCCCGCGACCACTTCGAGGCGCAGGGCGCACGGGACGGCCTGGTCGAGCTGAGCGGCCAGCTCCGCACCGTCGCGGTCGGCTTCACCAAGATCGCCAACGATCTGCGGTGGATGGGCTCCGGTCCGCGCACCGGCCTCGGCGAGATCAACCTGCCGGACCTCCAGCCGGGTTCGTCGATCATGCCCGGCAAGGTCAACCCGGTGCTGCCCGAGGTGGTGCTGATGGTCTCGGCCCAGGTGATCGGCAACGACGCCACCATCACGGTGGCCGGCGCGAGCGGCAACTTCGAGCTGAACGTGATGCTCCCGGTGATCGCCCGCAATGTGCTGGAGTCGATCCGGCTGCTCGCCAACAGCGCCCGGCTGCTCGCCGACCGCACGGTGGACGGCATCACCGCCAACGTCGAACGGGCCCGCGAGTACGCCGAGTCCTCGCCCTCGGTGGTCACCCCGCTGAACCGCTACATCGGCTACGAGGAGGCCGCCAAGGTCGCCAAGCAGGCACTGGCCGAACGGAAGACGATCCGTCAGGTGGTACTGGAGCGCGGCTACCTGGAGCAGGGCAGGCTCACCCGGGAGCAGCTGGACGAGGCCCTCGACGTGCTGCGGATGACGCACCCGTAGCAGGCCCGCCCCGGCGGGACCGGCCCCCGGCCGTAGCCGGCTCCCACCCGCAGCCGGCTGCGGCGGCCCCCCGCGGCCACCCCCGGCGCACCTCGCGTACGACGCGCGGGGGCCCGCGCCGCGCACCACGTGCGCCGGGGCGCGGAGGGCGACCTCACCGCTCCGCGCCCCGGCTCGGGGCTGCCGTGTGGCGTCAGCCCTTGGACCGCCCGGCCCGGCCGCGTCGCATCGACGCGCCGTTCGACGTCATGGTGGCCATGGAGATCGCGGCGAGCCCCAGCAGGAACATCACGGCGCCCGTGATCAGGCAGGTCACGATGTTCTTCCCGCGGTCGACCTCTCCGGACACCACCCAGGGGGAGGCGATCGTCCAGGCACCGAGCAGGGTCGCCGCCCAGGCCCGTGCGTGGGTGCGCTCGTACGCCGAGCCGTACCCGGCCATCAGCACGCAGTAGGCGAGACCCACGATCAGGCAGGTGACGGTCAGCGTGCTGAAAGCGGTGAAGCCGACGATCCATGGCGAGGCCGCCAGGAACAGACCGGCAAGAACGGCCAGGGCCTCGACGGCCTGGGCCCGCGGGGTCAGGGTGACCCGCTCGTAGTGCTCCCGTAGTTCGACGATGTCCGGATGGTGCTCCATGCCCATCGGAATCTGGGTAGACACCGATACCACCTCCTCGGTCCGGCACGTGGAAGGTGCCGGCCAAGTTCTATTTTGGCGCCGATCTGCCGTTTTGCACCTTTTCTCCCCGGAAGTTACCCTGGCGCACCCTCGCCGACGCCCAGGTCCTCGCCGGCGCCCACCGGCGACGCCCGCCGCCACGGCGCGCCACGGTGAGCTGCGTCTCACCCGCGCGGGGCGCCCTTGCCTATGCAACTCGTTGCATAGCAGGATTCCGCCCATGGCACTGGAGCACGCGATCCTCGTCTCACTGCTGGAGCAGCCCGGCTCCGGCTACGAGCTGGCCCGGCGGTTCGACCGCTCGATCGGACGCTTCTGGACCGCCACCCACCAGCAGATCTACCGGGTGCTGCGGCGGATGGAGGCGGACGGCTGGATCTCGTCCGAGGAGGTCGCCCAGGACGGCCGGCCGGACAAGAAGGTCTACTCCGCGGCCGACCCCGGCCGGGTGGCGCTGGCGGGCTGGCTGCGCGAACCGGTCGAGCCGGAGACCGTCCGGCACGAGCTGGCGGTCAAGATCCGCGCGGCGGCCTTCGACGACCCGGCCGCCCTGATCTCCGAGGTCGCGCGGCACCGCGAGGGCCACGCCGCCCTGCTCGCCCGCTACCTGCACGGCGAGCAGCGCGACTTCCCCGACCCGGCCGTCCTCGACGCCCGGCAGCAGTTGCAGCACGTGGTGCTGCGCGGCGGCATCGAGTACGAGCGGATGACCCTCGCCTGGCTGGACGACGTGCTCGCCACCCTGCACCGCCTCGCCGCCGACCGGACCGGGCACTGACCCCGCTCCGCCGACGGCCGAGAACCCACGCCCCACCCGATCGCCACCCTCGACCCCCCGGGAGCCCGTGATGCTCTTCAACCCGCGCACGTACGACCCCACCCAGTTCGACGAGCCGACCCGCCGGCTGCTGCGCGCGACCGTGGACTGGTTCGAGTCCCGCGGCAAGAAGGCGCTGATCGACACCTACATCGACCGCACCTGGTACGCCGACTTCCTCGAATTCGCCGCGAAGGAAGGCCTGTTCGCGGAGTTCCTGACGCCCTCCTCGGCCGACCCGGACAAGCGCTGGGACACCGCCCGGATCGCCGAGCTGAACGAGATCCTCGGCTTCTACGGGCTGGGCTACTGGTACACCTGGCAGGTCACCGTCCTCGGCCTCGGGCCGGTCTGGCAGAGCGAGAACGAGGCCGTCCGGGCCCGCGCCGCACAGCTCCTGGCGGACGGTCACGTGATGGCGTTCGGACTCTCCGAGCGCAGCCACGGCGCCGACATCTACTCCACCGACATGATCCTCACCCCGGACGGCGAGGGCGGCTTCACCGCCACCGGCCCCAAGTACTACATCGGCAACGGCAACGTCGCCGGCCTGGTCTCGGTGTTCGGCCGCCGCTCGGACGTCGAGGGCCCGGAGGGCTACGTCTTCTTCGCCGCCGACAGCCGCCACGAGGCGTACCACCTGGTCAAGAACGTCGTGAACGCCCAGATGTACGTCAGCGAGTTCCGCCTGGAGAACTACCCGGTGCGCGCCGAGGACGTGCTGCACACCGGCAAGGCCGCCTTCGACGCCGCGCTGAACACCGTCAACGTCGGCAAGTTCAACCTCTGCACGGCCTCGGTCGGCATCTGCGAGCACGCGATGTACGAGGCCGTCACGCACGCCCGCAACCGGGTGCTGTACGGCAAGAACGTCACCGACTTCCCGCACGTGCGGCGCGAGTTGACCGACGCCTACGCCCGCCTGGTGGCGATGAAGCTGTTCTCCGACCGCGCGGTGGACTACTTCCGCAGCGCCTCGCCCGAGGACCGTCGCTACCTGCTCTTCAACCCGATGACCAAGATGAAGGTCACCACCGAGGGCGAGAAGGTCATCGACCTGATGTGGGACGTCATCGCGGCCAAGGGCTTCGAGGCGGACACCTACTTCGACAAGGCGGCGAAGGACATCCGCGGTCTGCCGAAGCTGGAGGGCACCGTCCACGTCAACCTGGCGCTGATCCTCAAGTTCATGGGCAACTACCTGTTCAACCCGGCCGACTACGCGCCGGTGCCCACCCGGCTGGACGCGGCCGACGACGAGTTCCTGTTCCGCCAGGGCCCGGCCCGCGGCCTCGGCGCGATCCGCTTCCACGACTGGCGCACCGCGTACGACGCGTTCGCGCACCTGCCGAACGTGGCCCGCTTCCGCGAGCAGGCCGACGGGTTCTGCGACCTGCTGCTGACCGACGCGCCGAGCGAGGAGCAGCAGGCCGACCTGGACTTCCTGCTGGAGATCGGCCAGCTCTTCGCGCTCATCGTCTACGGCCAGCTGGTGCTGGAGCAGGCCGAGCTGACCGGGCTGGACGCGGACCTGCTGGACCAGGTCTTCGACGCGCTGGTGCGGGACTTCTCGAAGCACGCCACCGAGCTGCACGGGAAGGCCTCGACCACCGAGGCGCAGGCGGCGTGGGCCCTGGCCAACGTCCGCCGCCCGGTCGCGGACGGCGAGCGGGCCGCGAAGGTGTGGGCCATGGTCGAGGCGCTGTCGGGCGCGTACGAGATGCGTCCGTAGCGGCGCGGGGGAACGGAGCCGTTGCGGCCCCACCGGGGCGGGGCCGCGGCGGCTCCACCCGGGCGGGGCCGCGGCGGGCTCACGGAGCGGGGGGTGCCGGCGGCGGCCGGCACCCCCTTCCTACGCGTTTCGCCCGCCCGGGTGGGGCGCCCGGGTCAGAAGGTGAGCTTCCAGCTGTCGATGTAGCCGGTGTCCTGCTGCCCCACGTCCTGGACCTTCAACTTCCAGGTGCCGTTGGCGGGCACCGCGGAGGCGTTGACGGTGTAGGTGGTCTGCACGTTGGGCGCGGAGTCGCTGCCGCTGGAGTTCTTCAGCCGGAAGGCGGTGCCGTTCGGCGCGACCAGGTCGATCACCAGGTCGCCGCGATAGGTGTGCTTGATGTCGACCGCGACCTGGAGGGCGGCGGGCGCGTTGCCGGTCCGGCCGGTGACGGCGAGGTCGGAGGTCACCGCCGCGCCGTAGTCCGGGATCTGCACGTCGGCGGTGGTCTCGAAGACGGTGCCGGTGGGCGGCGTGGTGGTGCCGGCCGAGAGGGTCCAGATCGCGTAGGCGATGGCGTCGCTCATCCGGTCCAGCGCGGTGTCGTTGATGTTGGCGCTGGTGTCGCACGAGGAGTGGTAGCAGCGGTCGAACGCCTGGCCCGCCGTGCCGCCCCACTTGGCCGCCTGGGCACTGGTCTTGGTGTAGTCGGCACCGCTGAACAGGCCGCCGACCCGGATGCCGGCGTCCTGGAACGGGGCGTGGTCGGAGCGGCCGTCGCCCTCGAAGTCCTGCTCGGTGCTGATGCCGATACCCGCGAAGTAGTCGCGGAACAGCGCGTCCAGCGCGGTGTCGTAGCGGTACGTGAAGTAGCCCGGGTTGGGGGAGCCGATCATGTCGAAGTTCAGATACGTCTCGATCTTCGAACGCTCGGCGGCGGGAAGGCTGTTGACGTAGTTCTTGGAGCCGACCATGCCGTACTCCTCGGCGCCCCACCAGCCGAACCGCAGGTGCTTGGTGGGCTGGAGCCCGGCCCGGGAGACGGCCAGCGCGGTCTCCAGGATGCCGGCCGAGCCGGAGCCGTTGTCGTTGATCCCCGGACCGCCGGTGACGGAGTCCAGGTGGGCGCCGGCCATCACGACGTGCGAGGTGTCGCCGCCCGGCCAGTCGGCGATGAGGTTGTAGCCGGTCGAACCGTTGTAGGTGAAGGTCTTCAGCGAGGTGGTGAAGCCCGCCGCGTCCAACTTGCCCTTCACGTAGTCGATCGACGCCTTGTAGCCGGTGCGGCCGTGGGCGCGGTTGCCGCCGTTGGCGGTGGCTATCGACTGCAGCTGGGCCAGGTGCGCCTTGACGTTGGCGACCGGGATGTCGGGGGCGGCGGCAGCGGCCCGGGGGGCCGCGGGGGCCACCGGGGCGGCGGGGGCCGCGACGGCGGCCGGGGCGAACAGGGCGGCGGCGAGTGTGACGACCGCCCCGGTCGACAGGGCGGATCGGCGCAGGCGGGATCGCCGCGAGGCGCGCTCGGTCAATGGAGGCTCCAGATTCTGGTGGGGCAGAACGGAAGCGCACAGCCTCGCGGGTGGCCGTCGGGTCGAAGGGGCGGCCGGGTTGGGGTCCGGCCGGGAGCGGGACCGACCGGGACAGCCCGGCCGGAATGCGGTGACAACGGGGGCACGGCCGCGAAGTTGACGCGACCATGATGATTGGGCCAACCCCGGCTGCCGTCAAGGGGCCCGCCGGGGGCGGTCCGCTCCGTCCGTGGTCGGAGCCACCACTTCGGGCACGACCGGCATGCGCGGCAGCACCGCCCGGACGAGGGCGCCGCCGGGGTGGTTCACGGCCGCGAAGCCGCCGCCCAACTCCTCGGCCCGCTCGGCCATCGAGCGCAGCCCGAGCCCCGAGCCGGACCGGTCGACGCCGCCGTGGCCACGGCCGACGGCACCACCGGTGGCACCTCCACCGGCACCGCCGTCACCGGTGAACTCCGGGAAGCCCCGGCCGTCGTCCCGGGCCTCGATCACCACCTCGTGCGGGCGGACCCGCAGCGTCAACCGGGCCTCGGTGGCGCCCGAATGGCGCAGGACGTTGTTCAGCGCCTCGCCGCCGATCCGCAGCACCGCCACCTCGACCGCGGCCGGCAGGGCGGGCGGCGGGTCCGGGTCGAGCTCCAGGCTCAGCCTCACCCGCTCCCCGTCCAGCCCGGCGACCAGGCGCCGCAGGGCCTGCGCCAGCCCCTCCCCGGCCAGCGTCGCGGGCGCCAACCCCTCGGTGATCCGCCGCAGTTCGACGATCGCCTGACCGATCCCGGCCGACACCGCGCGCAGCGAGCGGGCGGCCGGCGAGTCCGCGGGGACGGCGGCCCGCGCGGTGTCGATGCCGAGCCGCAGCCCGGACAGGGTCGGCCCGAGCCCGTCGTGCAGGTCGTGCCGCAGCCGGCGCCGCTCCTCCTCCCGAGCCAGCACGATCTGCCGCCGCCCGGACTGGACTTCCTCGTACATCCGCAGCGAGGCGATGGCGGGCGCGGCCTGATCGGCGAGGAAGCGCAGCACCTCGTGGTCCTGGGCGTCCAGCACGGGCTGCCCGGCCCGCGGTGGCGCATAGAGGTCGCCGATCACCGACCCCTCGTAACTGAGCGGGAACACCTGGCTGTTGGGACCGATGACGCCGACCGAGGCGAGTTCGTGCGGACCACTGCTGGTGTGCAGGACCACCCTCGCCCCGGGCAGACCGAGGGCGTCGACCACGGTGTCGCACAGCAGCGGCGGCGCATCGGCGGGGCTGACGGCCCGGCTGAGCCGCTCGGCGAGCGCGCGCACCACCTGGTAGGGCCTGGCCCGGTCGCCGTAGTAGAAGCGGTCGACGGCGCGGACCACCCAGCGGGTGGTCGGACCGAGCAGCCCGCCGATGGCGAGCGCCCCGGCCGCCAGGAGCTGGGCGCCGGCGGTACTGGCCTGGGGCAGCGCGCGGCGCAGCAGCAGCGCGATGCCGAGGTAGCCGGCGATCAGCACGGCGGTGAGGGCCAGGACGCTGAGCATCCGCCTGGTCGCACGGTCCAGGTAGCGCGAGCGGTCCCGGGTGAAGGCGTAGCCGACCGCACCGAGCATCCACAGGGCCGAGCCGGTGAAGTAGGCCACCGCCGCGATGCTCTCGGAACTCCCCAGCCTGAGCGCGATATTGGTGGTGACCAGCCAGATCAGATAGGGGACGAGCACCGCCGCGACCGTCCGGTGCGGGCGGTCCGAGCGGTGCCAGCGCACCGCGGCCACCGTCAGGCTGACCACGACGAGCGCCCAGGAGACCAGGGTGACCCGCCACTCGTCGAGCGGCAGCCCCTCCCCCCGCGGCACCAGGACGTCGCCGAAGTAGGGCAGCGGCACCCCGAGCCGGACCACGCACGCATGGCAGGCGCTCCAGAGCGCCACCACGACCACGAAGCCCCGGCCCGCGGGGCCGCCGGGCAGCCGGCCGCCCGGGAGCCAGAGCGGCAGGGCGATGGCCAGGAAGACGAACAGGGTGACGGAGGCCAGCAGCAGGGCCGCGCCGACGGCCTCCGCCACCGGGCCGGCGCCGGCCGCGGCGGCGGCGAGCAGCACGAAGCGGGAGAGGCAGCCGCCGAACCCGGCGGCCAGCAGGACCAGTCCGAGGCTGAGCCCGGGCGGCCCGACGGCCCGATCGATACCCGCACCGGGGCCGGGGCCGGTGCGACCGGTGGGGCCGACAGGGCGGGCAGGGCGGGCAGGGCCGTCGAGGCCCGGCGGGGAGGCGTCGGGCCCGGCCCGGTGGGCGAGGACGAGCAACCCGGAGAGCGCGAAGCCGAAGCCGAGCAGCACCGTCTCACCGTCGTGCAGGAAGAACGCCTCGGCCCACGGGGCGTCCTGGTGGACGAGGGCCAGCAGCACCCAGCCGAGGCCGCAGAGCAGCGTCCCGGCACAGACCCAGTACGCCCGGATCAGGCCGGCCTGCCGGGTGGTGGTGACCGGGGCCGGTTCGCTCATGTGGGCCTCCTCCCCCGCATCCTCGGCTTCCTGGCGTCCCGGGCGCGCGGGACGGCGGTCCGGTCCCTGCCCCGGCTGCCGCGCCGGCCCGGTCGCGGCCCCCCGCGCGGCGGGCAGGGCCCGACGGCGGTCGGCTCAGCCGTCGCCCAGGCCCATGTCCCGCGCCCGGGCCACCGCCTCGGCGCGGGTCGCGACGTGCAGCTTCTCGAAGATGTGCGTCACGTGGTTGCGGACCGTCTTCTCCGCCACCACCAGCTCCCGGGCGATCCGGCGGTTGTCCAGCCCGCGCGCCACCAGGTCGAGCACCTCCGCCTCGCGCGCGGTGAGCGCGGGGAACAGCTGCCCCGCCTCGCGCAGTCGGGCCCCCGCCAGCAGGGCGGTGATCCGGCCGGCCACGTCCGCGCCGAACACCGCGCCGCCCGCCGCGACCGTCCGCACCGCGTGCAGCACCTCCTCCCGGCCGGCGCCCTTGACCAGGTAGCCGCGGGCGCCCGCCTGGAGCGCGGCGAGCAGGCTGCCGTCGTCGTCGGCCATGGTCAGCATCAGCACCGGCGGGGACGGCTGCTGCTCGGAGAGCCGGCGCGCGGCCTCCAGCCCGGAGCCGTCGGGCAGGGAGAGGTCCATCACGACCACGTCCGGACGGCTCCGGGCGACGGCGGCCGACACCTCGCCGACCCGCTCCGCCTCCGCCACCACGGCGATCCCCTCGGCGCTCTCCAACGCGGCTCTCAGGCCCTCCCGGAACAGCGGGTGGTCGTCGACGATCAGCACCCGGACCGGGGAGGCGTCCCGCTGCTCGCCCGGGACGCCGGCGACGTCCGGGGCCCCCGAGGCGCCCGGGGCCCCTGAGGTGTCCAGGGATCCCGAGATGCCCGCGGGGCGCGAGGTGTCCGCATCGCCCGGGTCGCCCGGGCCGCCGAAGGGGCCGCCCGCGCCCGACGGCGCGGCCCGGGGCCGATCGTCCGGCTGCGGGGCTGGCGGTACGACGGGGTGCTGTTGGTCCACCCGGCCGACACTACCAGCGATGCCGCAGTGACTTTCCGTGACATGCGCAGATCGCCGCCCCGGCGGCGGCCGGTCGTGCGCAGGACGAGACCGCTGCCCCATGCGCCCGGGACGGCGGGCGGCCGAGACTGGAACGGTGCCCGGCGAGCGGCTGTCGACGGACCACACCCCCAGCCCGTTTCGAGGCGGTGCCATGATCACGGTGATCCCTCCCCGGCCCCGGACGCCCGCCCGGCCCACCCCCCGCCGGACGCCCGCCCAACGCCAGCTCACCGGCGCCGCGATCTGCACGGCCCTCTGTCTGGCCGTCGCCACCCTCTGGACCTGCTACGTGCTCGTCCACCTCGGCGCGCCCGGCGTGGACCGCCCCCGGGACCAACTCGCCATCCTGCTCTACGCGCTGCCCACCGCCGGCGCCGGGATGCTGCTGCACGCCCACCGCCCGGGCAGCCCGCTCGGCTGGGTGATGCTGGCCTACGCCCTCACCTCGATGCTGCCCAGCGCCGCCGGGGCGCCCGTCTGGGTGGAGGTCTCCGACCCGGGCATCGTCGGGGCGGTCGCGGTGCTGCGGTCGGTCTGCGACACGATCAGCCAGACGCTGTTCTACGTCCTGCCGCTCTGGCTCCCTTACGGACGGCTCACCGACCGCCGGTGGTGGCTCTACATCGGCGCCGTCGCGCTCTGGGAGATCCCGGACGGCCTGTCGTTCCTGAGCCGTCCGACCGCCTACGGCCGGCCCGATCCGCTCGCCGACAGCGCGCCCGCCCACGTCCTCGGGTCGGTCTCGGACCATCTGGACGGTCTCTACGACCCGGTGAACTACCTTCTGGTCGGCATCGCGGCCGCCGTCCTGCTGTCCCGGCTGCTCCGCCCCTCCCCCCGCCCCGAGCGGGACCGCAGCGGTGCGCCCCGGCCGCAGCACCCGGCCCACCGGGCGCACGTGGCGGGCATGCTGGGCGCGTACCTGCTCTGGGCCGGCCTGCAGGACTACTACGCCCGCAGCTTCCAGGACGACTACTGGCTCAGCTACTCGCTGTTCACCGCCGCCGGCGCGGTCTGGGCGGTCGCCGTCGCCCGCCTGGTGATCCGGGACGGCGGCTGGCGGCTCGACCGGGCGGCCCGGTCGGTCCTGACCGGGCTGCTCCTGGCCACCGGACTGACCACGCTGTTCGTGGTGTCGGCCGCCGTGCTGTCCGGCTGGCTGGTCCCGGGCCGGAGCGCGGCCGGACTGACGCTGATCGCCCTGGTGTTCGGGCTCGGCGCCGCGCTGCCCCGGGCCGCCCGGTGGGCGGTCGGGCTGGTCGACCGCCTCTACTACGGCGACCGCGCCCAGCCCTACCAGGTCCTGCGCACCCTGGCCGGACGGGTCCGGCAGGTGGTGGACCCGGAACGGCTGCCGGCCGTGCTGTGCGGCACCGTCGCGGAGGAGTTGCGGCTGCCCGGGGTCGCACTGAGCGTCACCACCCGGGCCGGGCCGCGCCCGCTGGCCGCCGTGGGCCGGACGGACGGCCCCGGCCGGTCCTTCGCCCTGGTCCACCGCGGCACCACGATCGGGGAGTTGACGGTCGGGCTGCGCGAGGGCGAGGAGCGGCTGGAGGCCGGCGACGTCGACATCCTGCGCTCGCTCGCCGACCAGGTCTCCCCCGCCGTCGCCTCGCTGCGGTTGCAGGAGGACCTGCAGGCGAGCCGGGAGCAGATCGTCGCGGCCCGGGAGGAGGAGCGGCGCTGGCTGCGCCGGGACATCCACGACGGCCTCGGTCCCGCGCTGGCGGGGTTGCGGCTGCGGGTGGACAACGCCGCGTCGGCGGCCGCGGCCGGGTCGGCGGACCCCGGGGCGGCGGGAGACGCACGGGAGGCCGGGGAGGCGGGGCGGGTACGGGGCGGGGCCGCGGCGTGCACCGGTGCGGACGTGGCACGGGCGCTGGTCGGGATCTCGGGGGACCTCGCGATGGCGATCAAGGAGGTCCGGCGGATCACCGACCGGCTCGGGCCCGCCCCGCTCGGCGAGTTCGGGCTGGCACGGGCGGTCCAGCAGCTCGCCCTCACCTTCAGCGGTGCCGGACTCGCCGTCACCGCCGCGCTGACCCCGGACCCGCTGCCCGCCCTGCCGGCCGCCGTCGAGGTGGCGGTCTACCGGATCACCGCCGAGGCACTGAACAACGTCCTGCACCATGCCCGGGCCGGTCGCGCCGAGGTGGTGGTCCGGGTGGACGACGAGACGCTGACGCTGACCGTGCAGGACGACGGGGTCGGCTACCGGCGGGCGGACGGCGACGACTCGCGCGCGCCCTCCGGCGGCGAGGGGAACGGGGTCGGGATCCGGTCGATGGCCGACCGGGCGGCGGAGATCGGCGGCAACTGCACGATCGGACCGCTGCCGCTGGAGCACGGGACGCGGGTGAGGGCGGTGCTCCCCCGCTTCCCGTCGCGGGGCGGGCCCGGGGCGGTGTGAGGAGCGCCGGCGGGGGGCGGTGGCCGCCGGCGTCGCGACGGTCTCCGCCCCCGGTGCCGAAAGCACCGGGGGCGGAGGCGGGATCGGGGGTTCGGAGTTCGACGGGGGACGGGGGACGGGGGACGGGGGACGGACAGCAGGTTCAGCGTTTGCAGTCCTTCTCGCCGGGCTTGCACCGCTTGGTCGTACCGCCGGCCTCGGGCGCCGGACCGGACGTGGCCGGCACGCCGACGACGGCGTTCCTGCACACGACGGTCGCCGCGGCGAAGCCGACGAGTACGGACGCGACGCAGAGCGTCTTCGTTGCCGTGTTCGTTGCCATGAGTGGTGCTCCAGATTCTTCGTCTTCCGAGCGGTTCGAGCCGATCGGCCGCTCTGCCTCCACCCTGCGCGGGCCCCCGCCCCGGACGCATGGGCCCGCCGTCCCGTTCCGGTCCCACGGCCCACGACCCACGACCCACGACCCACGACGGGCCCGCCGGTCGAGCCGACGGGAGTCCGCACGGGTCGGGGTGGGAAACAGGGCGACGGAGCGATGCGGAGCTGTGCGGTACGGCGAGCGGGCTCGGTCATGACCCCGCTGCCCGGCGGGTGCACCGCCGGGCAGCGGGGTCGGGGTGGTTCACGGGCGGGTACGTCGCCCGGTGCGTCGCCGGGCCGGGGCCTCTCGGGCGGCGGCGGCGCGGCGGGGTACGGCGAGGGTGAGGCAGAGCAGCTCGGCGCCCAGCGGTCCGGCCTCCAGGTGGAGCGGGCTGCCCCGGCGGGCCAGCAGGAGGTCCCCGTCGACCGCCAGGTGGTCCGGTTCGTCGGCGGCCTGCCCCACGAGGAAGGAGCCGCGCAGCACATGGAGGACGATCTCGGCCTCGGCCCGCCCCGGCAGCGTGTGGTGGGCGCCGGGGCTCAGCCGCAGGTGGTCGAAGGACTCGCAGGCGCTGGCGATCATGGACCGCCGGGCCAGGCAGCGCAGGCGGATCCGTTCGCCGTTCGGGCCGAGGATGACGGCGGCGGAGCCCGCGGCGGTGGTGACGATCACCGTGCCTCGCCTCCCTTCGGGTGTTCGGGGTCCTCGGAGCTCTCGGGGTCCTCGGAGTTCTGGAGGTCCTCGGAGTTCTGGAGGTCCTCGGAGCGCCGGGATCGCGCGGGGTGCTCGGGGCTCGGACGGGGGTCGGGGCGGGGCCCGAGGTGGCCCTCGGTGCGCTGCCGGCCGGCCGGCGGACCGGACGGCCCGGAACCGGCGGGGCGCCCGACGACGGCGAGGACGGCCTGGAAGAACTCCAGCCCGGCCGTACCGGCGGTGAGCACGGTCCGCGCGCCGAGCGGCAGCGTCAGCGCGGTGCCCTCGACCAGCGGGATCCCGGCGTCGGGCGCCTCCGGCGCCTCGGCCTCCGGGCCGGTGGCCGTGCCCGAACCGGCGGTGACGTAGAGGGCGTGCTCGACGCCCTCGGCGGCGACCTCGGTGCGGTGGCCCGGGTCGAGCCACCGCAGCCCGACCGCGCGCAGCGGCCCGCTCAGCACGCGGCCGGGGTCGACGGCGCCGCGTCGGCGGAGATCGGTGATGACGGTGCCCGTCATGACGGTGACTCCTTCTGGTCTGCGGCGGTCCGTTCCGGTCCGCCCTGCCTCTCCACGGTGTGGCGCCCGTCGTCCCGGTCGCACGGTGACGGTGTCCTGTCCTGCTCCCGCACGGCGCCCGAGCCCGGCCCGGGGCTCACCCGGCCGCGGGCTGGGGCTCCGGGACCCGGCCGTGCGGGACGGCGACCGGGCCCAGGCCCTCGGTGGTGGCGATCGGGCCGAGGCCCTCGGCAGCGGCCCGCAGCAGCGCGGCGTCGACCGGGGTGAGCAGCCGGCCCTGCGCGCAGTACGGGCGGCCGAGGCCGGCGAGCAGCAGCAGGCCGGGCCACGGGGTGGCGCCGACGGCGTCGGCGAAGGCCGCCGCGTCCGGGACGCCGGGCAGTCCGGTCACCGAGCCGTTGCGGGCGACCAGTTCGCGGTGCGCCCAGGCTCCGGCCGCGTCCAGCAGGCCGAGCCGGACGGCGATGCGGGCGGCGAGCAGGAGCCCCAGGGCCTCGGCGTCGCCGGGTGCGAGCGGGCGGTCGGCCAGGCTCCGCACCAGCGCGGCGAGGCGCCGCCCGTACCCCAGGGCGAGGGCGGGGCCGGTCTCGAACGGGTCGAAGCAGACCAGCGCGGCCCGGGCGTCCGCGCAGACGGCGAGGAAGGCGGCGATGGCGCCGGCGCCGTAGCGGGCCTCGGGGTCGAGGGAGTCGGCGAGCGCCTCGTACTGCGCCGGGCAGACGGCGAGGACGTGGCGGATCACGCCGATCATGCCGGCCCTGGTCTCCGGGGCGGGCCGGGCGGCCAGCAGGTCGCTGCGGACCCAGACCAGCGCCGGGGCCGTCCGGGCGGGCAGTGCGCGGGCGTCCGGCGGCGGTCGCCGCAGTGCGAGTGCGGGCCCGACGGCGGCCGCCAGGGTGGTCGGCACCCGAAGGTCGGCCGCGACGGCGCAGGCCTGCTCGCCACCGAGGGCGATCACCACGGTCCGGCCGCCGGTGCGCCGACCTTCGGGGGTCGGCCGCGCGGGCGCCGCGTGGTCCGGCATCGTGCGCTCGGGCATCGTGCGGTCGGGCGGCGGGGCGGACCGCAGGTCGAGCACGGTGCACGGCGCGTACCCGGCAGCCATCGCGTTCACGCGGCCGAGAAGGTCGGCGGGTGCCGCACCGTCGGCCACCAGGAGGAAGCGATCGGCCTCGAACGCGGCCGTCCGCTCGGCGAGTTCCGCCCAGGAGCCCTCGCCCCGGCGCACCGCCAGCGGGATGTTCGCCGGTCCGGCCTGGATCCGCCGGTCGAATACCGTGGTGCTGCCCATCGCCGTCCACCTCCTGCTCCATCTCCGACCTCGACGATGGGCCGCCCGACGCCCCGGGCACCTGAGCCGCCCTGCCCCTCCCGGCCCGGGCGGGGCGCGGGACGGGACCGGGGCGGGGCGGGACCGGGACGGGGCGGGACCGGGACGGGGCGGGACCGGGCGGGAATCGGCGCAGGACAGCGCGGAACGGAGCGGCGAGAGGGCGGGACGGAGGCGGGACCGGCCCGGCCGACCCCGCGCGAACAACGGACGACACGAGCAACGGACCGCGCGAGCAACGGACCGCGCTACGAACGGACCGCACACTCCTCGCGGACCCGTGCGGCGGCCGACCAGGTACGCAACCAACCTGCCGCATCGGCCAGTTCACGGACCGTCAGATCCTCGACGAACACCGCGGCGCCGATCCCGGCCGGCAGCGGCAGTGGCCGCCGGTCGTCGCCGCGCCGGCCGGTGTCGGCGAGCGCCTCCGCGAGCGTGAACGGCTCCAGCAGCGGGTGCCAGACGGGCAGTTCGAGCCGGCGCATCAGTCGCAGGATCCGCTCGCACTGCTCCGGGCCGAGCAGTGCGCGCCGCCGGGCGACCACGGTGGTGAGCGCCATGTCGACGCAGACCGCCTCGCCGTGCAGCAGTTCGGGCAGCGCACGCCGCTCGACGGTCGGGCTGAACGCGTGGCCGTAGTCCGCCGGCCGCTCCGGGCGGTCCCGGCGGTCGGGCCGCAGCTCCCGCAGGGCCCCCCGCACGGCCCGGCCGAGGACGGCGGCGGGGGTGACCGGGCCCTGGAAGCGCTCGTCCAGCAGGTCCCGGCCGTGCCGCTCCAGCAGGTCGAACAGCCGGGCGTCCTCGACCAGCGCCACCTTGAGGATCTCGGCGAACCCGTTGCCCAACTGCCGCCGGTCCAGGGTGGCGAGGAAGGCCGGATCGAGCAGGGTGTCGACGGCCGGGCGGTAGCCGCCGAGCAGGTGCCGGTGCCGGCCGTGGGCGACGCCGGCACGGGCTCCGGCGCCCGCGTCGACCAGACCGATCAGTGTGGTGGGCACCCGGACGAACGGTGTGGAGCGCCGGTAGAGGCTGCAGGCGAGGCCGACGACGTCGGTGAGCACCCCGCCGCCGATCGCGATGACGGGCCCGCCCTGCCGGGAGATGCCGAAGGCGTCCATCCCGTCCGCGACCCGGAACACCGCGTCCATGGTCTTCACCTGCTCGTGCACGGGCAGGACCAGCGTCTCGCACGCGATGTCCCGGGCCGCCAGGTAGCGGCCCAGCCGGTCGCCGTACAGCTCGTGCACCCGCGCCTCGACCACCACCAACCGACGCCCGGGCGGACCGCCGGCCCGGGCCAGGGCCGGGTTGGCCGGGTCGAGGACGCCGGGCTCGAAGCGGACCGGGTACCGGGCGGCCGCCGACCGGCCCGCGGTCGGACCGCCGGCGGCGCGCAGGTCGAGGGAGGTGCGGTCGTCGTCCCGGCCACGGGCACGCCCGTCGACGGCGGGAGCTGCGACGGCGGGAGCTGCGACGGCGGACGCGGCACGCGGGCGGTGCGGGTGGGAGGAGGCCACGGGACGACTCCTTCGGGGGCGGGCGCCCGGTTCACGGGCCGGTCTGCCCCCACGCTCCGGCACCCGGTGTCCCGGACGCACGGGCGACCGGGCCCATCCCCGTCCCGCCTGGGCCCGGGACCACGCCCGCCCGGGGCGACCCGGCACCACCGCGGACCGGCTCCCGCGCCCCGCCCGCCGACGTACCGTGGAACGCGGAGGCCGCGCCATGCACGTCACCGGAACCCACTTCACCGACCGCACCGACGCGGGCCGCCGGCTGGCCGCACTGCTCGGCCACCTGCGCGGCCCCGGCACCGTCGTCGTCGCCCTCCCGCGCGGCGGGGTCCCGGTGGCCGCCGAGGTCGCGGCCGCGCTCGGCGCCCCGCTGGACATCTGCGTGATCCGCAAGCTCGGCGTGCCCCACCAGCCGGAGCTGGGCATGGGCGCGATCGGCGAGGACGACGTCCGGGTGCTCAACGACCAGGTGATCCGGCTGGCCGGCGTCACACCCGGGCAGCTCGCCGAGGTCGAGGTGCGCGAGCGCGCGGAGCTGGAGCGCCGGGCCCGTCGCTACCGGGGCGGGCGCCCGCCCGCCGACCTGCGCGGACGCACCGTGGTCGTGGTGGACGACGGCATCGCCACCGGCTCCACGGCCCGGGCGGCCTGCCGGATCGTCCGGGCCCGGGGGGCGGCCACGGTCGTGCTGGCCGTTCCGGTGGCGCCCGACGACTGGACCGACCGCCTGGCCGGGGTCGCCGACGAGCTGGTCTGCGTCGGCACGCCGTCCCCGTTCTTCGCGATCGGCGAGTTCTACGGCGACTTCAGCCAGACCGGTGACGAGGAGGTGCTGCGCCACCTCGCCGAGGCCCGGGCCGAGCCCGCACCGGACCCCGCCGGGGTGGACCGCGAGCTGAGCCTGCCGGTCACCGGCGTCCGGCTGGCGGGCCGGCTGACCGTCCCGGCGGGTGCGGCGGGCGTGGTGGTGTTCGCCCACGGCAGCGGGAGCGGGCGGCGCAGCCCGCGCAACCGCCGGGTGGCCGCGGCCCTCAACCGGGCGGGCCTGGCCACCCTGCTGTTCGACCTGCTCACCGAGGACGAGGAGCCGGACCGGCGGAAGGTGTTCGACGTCGACCTGCTCGGAGCCCGCCTGACCGCCGTGGCCCGGCTCCTCCCCGAGCTGTCGCGGGCCGGGGAGCGGGACCTCCCGCTCGGACTGTTCGGCGCCAGCACCGGCGCGGCCGCCGCGCTCTGGACGGCCGCCCGGCTGGGCGAGGGCGTGCGGGCCGTGGTCTCCCGGGGCGGGCGGCCCGATCTCACCGACCCCGAACGGCTCGCCGAGGTCAGCGCGCCGACGCTGCTGGTCGTCGGCGGCCGGGACGGCCGGGTGATCGACCTGAACCGGCAGGCGCGGGCCCGGCTGCGCTGCGAGAGTGAACTGGCGGTGGTGCCGCACGCCGGCCACCTCTTCGAG
Organism: Kitasatospora sp. NPDC058218; assembly: GCF_042882445.1. Classification (NCBI taxonomy): domain Bacteria; kingdom Bacillati; phylum Actinomycetota; class Actinomycetes; order Kitasatosporales; family Streptomycetaceae; genus Kitasatospora; species Kitasatospora sp. NPDC058218. Next base: position 35,013 of record NZ_JBHVWC010000028.1, read on the forward strand.
GAACCGGGCACGCTGGACAAGGTGGCCGAGCTGGCCCGGGACTGGTTCCTGCGGTACCTGCCGCCCGGCTCGCCCCCCTGACCTTCCCGCGTCCGACCGTCCGACCTCTCGACCCGCCCGACCTGGTGGGCCCGCCCCGGCCACGCCGTACAGACCTCGCGCGAACCACCCCGAACTGCCATGCATTTTGTGCAGCCGGATCCGCCATTTCCTGATCAGCTTGTACACATTGAACAGTGAATTCCCGACCTGTTGCCCAACCACCCCGACAGGAGCAAGCTCTCCGCTCAGCCGCACCGCCCACCCCGCGGCGTGGCCGCCTCAAGCGGATGCCTCAATGCCGAGGCCTCAATGTGGAGGAACGACCGATGACCCCGCAGTCCCACGCCCTTGAGCTGACCCCCGAGGAACGCGAGGCCGGTCTCGACGCCGAGCAGCTCCGCCGCCTCGTCGGCCTCGTCGAGCACGACCCCGCCACGGACCCGTTCCCTGTCACCGCGCAGGACGCCATCGTGTTCGTGGTGGGCAACGCCACCCAGACGGCCCACTTCTACCAGGCCGTCTTCGGCATGGAGCTGGTCGCCTACTCCGGCCCGGAGACCGGCCGCCGCGACCGCAAGGCCTTCGTGCTGCGCTCCGGCTCCTGCCGCTTCGTGATCAAGGGCGGCGTCTCCCCGGACAGCCCGCTGCTGGACCACCACCGCCGGCACGGCGACGGCGTCGTCGACCTGGCCCTGGAGGTGCCGGACGTCGACAAGTGCATCGAGCACGCCCGCGCCCAGGGCGCCACCGTGCTGGAGGAGCCGAACGACGTCTCCGACGAGAACGGCACCGTGCGCCGCGCGGCCATCGCCACCTACGGCGAGACCCGGCACACCCTGATCGACCGCTCCCGCTACCACGGCCCCTACCTGCCGGGCTTCGTGGCCGCCGCGACCAGGGTGACCCGCCCCGCCGGGGCCCCGAAGCGGCTGTTCCAGGCGCTGGACCACGCGGTCGGCAACGTCGAGCTCGGCCGGATGGACGAGTGGGTGGGGTTCTACAACCGCGTCATGGGCTTCGTGAACATGGCCGAGTTCGTCGGTGACGACATCGCCACCGAGTACTCGGCACTGATGTCCAAGGTCGTGGCCAGCGGCAACCACCGGGTGAAGTTCCCGCTCAACGAGCCGGCCATCGCCAAGAAGAAGTCGCAGATCGACGAGTACCTGGAGTTCTACGGCGGCCCGGGCTGCCAGCACCTGGCGCTCGCCACCAACGACATCCTCTCCACCGTCGACATCCTGCGCGCCAACGGCGTGGAGTTCCTCTCCACCCCCGACTCGTACTACGACGACCCGGAGCTGCGCGCCCGGATCGGCAAGGTCCGGGTCGAGGTCGAGGAGCTGAAGAAGCGCGGCATCCTGGTCGACCGCGACGAGGACGGCTACCTGCTGCAGATCTTCACCAAGCCGCAGGGCGACCGGCCGACCGTGTTCTTCGAGTTCATCGAGCGGCATGGCTCGCTCGGGTTCGGGAAGGGCAACTTCAAGGCGCTCTTCGAATCCCTGGAGCGCGAGCAGGACCGCCGCGGCAACCTCTGATCAGCACCCCCGATCGGAGCACGAGCGGCGAACGGGCCAGTCGGCGAACGGGCCAGGAGGAGCAGGACGATGGCGTACTACCGGCAGCTGGGCAGCATCCCGCCCAAGCGGCACACCCAGCACCGCACCCCCGAAGGCGGGCTGTACTACGAGGAGTTGATGGGCGAGGAGGGGTTCTCCTCGGACTCCTCACTGCTCTACCACCGGGGAATCCCCTCGGCCGTCGTGGACGCCGTGCCGTGGGAGCTGCCGGACCAGTCGACGGTGCCCAACCACCCCCTGCTCCCCCGGCACCTCAAGCTGCACGAGCTGTTCGCGGGCCAGGAGTGGAAGTCCGCCGACGTCGTGGGCAGCCGCCGGCTCGTCCTCGGCAACGGCGACGTGCGGATCTCGTACGTCGCCGCCGGGGCCCCCAGCGAGCTGTACCGCAACGGGCTCGGTGACGAGTGCGTGTACGTGGAGTCCGGCACCGGCACGGTGGAGACGGTCTTCGGCACGCTGGAGGTCGGCCAGGGCGACTACGTGGTCATCCCCCGGGCGACCACCCACCGCTGGGTGCCCACCGGAGACGAACCGCTGCGCGCCTACTGCATCGAGGCGAACAGCCACATCTCCCCGGTGAAGCGCTACCTCTCCAAGTACGGCCAGCTGCTGGAGCACGCGCCGTACTGCGAGCGGGACCTGCGCGGCCCGTCCGGCCCGCTGCTCGTCGACGGCGAGGACGTCGACGTGCTGGTCAAGCACCGCGGCCCGAACGGCGTCGCGGGCACCCGGTACACCGTGCCGCACCACCCGTTCGACGTGGTCGGCTGGGACGGCTGCCTGTACCCCTACGTCCTCAACGTCCGGGACTACGAGCCGATCACCGGCCGGATCCACCAACCGCCGCCCGCGCACCAGGTGTTCGAGGGCAACGGCTTCGTGATCTGCAACTTCGTTCCCCGCAAGGTGGACTACCACCCGCTCTCGATCCCCGTCCCCTACTACCACTCCAACGTGGACAGCGACGAGGTCATGTTCTACTGCGGCGGCGACTACGCGGCCCGCAAGGGCTCGGGCATCGCGCAGGGTTCGATCTCGCTGCACCCGGGCGGCCACACCCACGGCCCGCAGCCGGGGGCGTACGAGCGCAGCATCGGCGTGGAGTTCTTCGACGAGCTCGCGGTGATGGTGGACACCTTCCGGCCACTGGAGCTGGGCGAGGGCGGCCGGGCCACTGAGGACGGCAACTACGCGTGGACCTGGGCGGGCCGGGGGCCGGCCCGGTGAGCGCGATCCCCGAGCTGTTCCAGGGCCTCTTCGACGACGCGGCCGTGTTCCCGCCGGGGAACCTGCCGCTCGCCGAGGCGGTGCCGGCCCACCGGGCGCACCGGCTGGCGTGGTACGCCGCCGCGGTCGGACCCCTGCTGTGCGGGGCGGGCCGGCTGGGCGAGTTGGCGGCCGTACCGGACCCGGCCCGGCAGACCGGGCCGTTGCGGGTCGGGCTCGTACTGCCGGGGGGCAGTGCGGAGCTCGGCCCGGCCCTCGCCGCCGCCGCGCCGTTCGAGGTGGCCGGCGTCGAGCTGGCCGCCAGGGACGCCGGCGAGGCGGTCGCCGCACTCGACCTGCTGCTGCCGCCGGACGTCCCGGCCGCCGTCGAGCTGCCGCGCGAACTGCTGCGCGGCGACGGTCTGGGCGACGCCCTGGACGTGCTGGTCGACAGCCCGTACCGGGCGAAGTTCCGCACCGGCGGGGTGGTGGCCGAGGCCTTCCCCGGCGAGGAGGAGCTGGCTGACTTCCTCACCGGCTGCGCGCAGCGCGGCCTGCCCTACAAGTGCACCGCCGGGCTGCACCACGCCGTCCGGCACACCGATCCGGCCACCGGCTTCGAGCACCACGGCTTCCTGAACGTGCTGCTGGCCGCGCAGGAGACCGACCGGACGGCCGCCGCCGAGGTGCTGGCGGAGCGCTCCGGCGCCGTGCTGGCCAAGGCGATCGGCGCTCTGACCGACCGTCAGGTTACCGTGATCAGGAACTCGTTCACCGCGTTCGGCACCTGCAGCATCGCCGAACCCCTGGACGACCTGGCCGGGCTCGGCCTGCTGTCGCCCAGTCCCATGCCCCAGGAGGACCGTTGAGCACCCCCCGCAGCTGGCTCGCCAGCGCCCAGGACTCGCCGTTCGGCGTGCACAACCTGCCGTACGGCGTCTTCACCGCCGCCGACCGGCCGGGTCGGCGGCGGATCGGCGTACGCGTCGGGGAGTTCGTCCTCGACGCCGGAGCCGCCGCGCGCGCCGCCGGGGCGCCGTCCGTCCTGCTGGACGCCGAGAGCCTCAACCCGCTGCTGGGCGCGGGCCGCCCGGTCTGGACCGAGGTGCGCGCCTCGCTGACCGACTGGCTCACCGACGAGTCGTACCGGGAGGCGCTCTCGCCGCTGCTGCTGCCGCTGGCCGAGGTGGAGCTGCACCTGCCGTTCGAGGTCGCCGACTACGTCGACTTCTACGCCTCCGAGCACCACGCCACCAACCTGGGCCGGATCTTCCGCCCCGGCTCGGATCCGCTCACCCCCAACTGGAAGCACCTGCCGATCGGTTACCACGGCCGGGCCGGCACGGTGGTGGTCTCGGGCACCGAGGTGGTCCGCCCGCACGGGCAGCGCAAGGCACCGGCCGACCCGGCGCCCTCCTTCGGCCCGACCCGCCGGCTGGACATCGAGGCGGAGGTCGGCTTCGTGGTCGGCACGCCGTCCGCGCAGGGCACGCCCGTCACCCTGGACGGCTTCCGCGAGCACGTGTTCGGCGTCTGCCTGGTCAACGACTGGTCCGCGCGGGACATCCAGGCCTGGGAGTACGTGCCGCTCGGCCCGTTCCTGGGCAAGTCCTTCAGCACCTCGGTCTCGCCGTGGATCGTGCCGCTGGACGCCCTGGAGCACGCCCGGGTCACCCCGCCGGCCCGGGACGTCGAGCCGCTGCCCTACCTGGACGACCGGGGCGGCGAGCCCTGGGGCCTGGACCTCGCGCTGGAGGTCCGGCTGAACGGGCACCCGGTCTCCCGCCCGCCGTTCGCCTCGATGTACTGGACGGCCGCGCAGCAGCTCGCCCACATGACGGCCAACGGCGCCTCGCTGCGCACCGGGGACCTCTTCGCCTCGGGCACCGTCAGCGGCCCCGAGCCGCAGACCCGGGGCGCCCTGATCGAGCTGACCTGGAACGGCGAACAGCCGCTCAAGCTCCCGGACGGCACCACCCGCACCTTCCTGGAGGACGGTGACGAGGTCGCCATCACCGCGACCGCCCCGGGCCGCGACGGCGCCCTGGTCGGCTTCGGCGAGGTGACCGGCCGGATCGTGCCGTAGCACCACCGCGGAAGCACCCGTCGAGGAGGCGGCGCCGAACCCCCGGCGCCGCCTCCGGCGCGTCCCGGCCGGACGGGTGCCTAGTACGGTGGCGGTGGGATCTTCACGACGGACAGCGACGACGAACGGGAGCGGGCCCGATGAGCGCAGAGGTACAGGCCTACCGGGACGGCGGCGTCGGGCGGATCGTGCTCGACCGGCCGAGGGCCATCAACTCGCTGACCCACGACATGATCACGGCCGTCCGGGCCGCGCTGGACGGCTGGGCGGCGGACGACGCCGTGCGCGCCGTGGTGCTGACGGGCACGGGCGAGCGCGGCCTCTGCGCGGGGGCGGACATCCGGGCCCTGCACGACGACGCCAAGGCGGGCGGCGCCGGCGCCCGGGCGTTCTTCCGCGACGAGTACCGGCTCAACGCGCTGATCGCCCGCTACCCGAAGCCGTACCTCGCGGTGATGGACGGCATCACCATGGGCGGCGGGGTCGGCCTCTCCGCGCACGGCGCCGTGCGGATCGTCACCGAGCGGTCCGTCGTGGCGATGCCGGAGACCAGGATCGGCCTCGTCCCGGACGTCGGCGGCAGCCTCCTGCTGGCCCGCGCCCCCGGCGAGTCGGGCACCCACCTCGGCCTCACCTCGGGCTCGATGGGCCCCGGCGACGCCCTGTTCTGCGGCTTCGCCGACCACTTCGTGCCCGCGGCGCGGATCCCGGCGCTGCTCGACGCCCTGACGGGCGCCGCCGACCTCACCGGCGCCGGCCTCACCGCCGCCGTGGCCGCCCACGCCACGCCCGCCCCGCCCGCCGCCCTGGCCGCGCGGCGGGAGTGGATCGACTCCTGCTACGCCGCCGACACCGTCGAGGAGATCGTCGAGCGGCTGCTCGCCTGTGGCGTCCCGGAGGCCAAGGAGGCCGCCGAGCAGCTGCTCGGCAACGCGCCGACCGCCGTCAAGGTCACCCTGGCCGCACTGCGCCGGGCCCGCGCCCTGCCCTCGCTGGAGGCGGCGCTCGATCAGGAGTACCGCGTCTCCTGCCACGCCCTGACCACGCCGGACCTGGTCGAGGGCATCCGCGCCCAGGTGGTCGACAAGGACCGCAACCCGCGCTGGTCCCCCGCGGCGCCGGCCGACGTCACCGCGGCGGACGTCGACCGGTACTTCGCCCCGCGCGAGGGCGACGAACTCGGCCTGGCCTGACCGGGGTCGGCACGGATCCCGCGGCCCGACCCGCCCGACGCGCCGGGCCGCCGAGCTGCCCGGCGGACTCGTGACGACCGTCTCGCATGGCAAGACTGGCGCGGGACGGTGCACGTCGGAGATCGTTGGGTGGTCAGGACGCACCCGGTGTGGTGCCGAGCAGCGGAATGGGAGTCAACGGCGATGACCGAGACCTACGAGACGATCCTGGTCGAGCGCAAGGGGCGGGTCGGGCTGATCACGCTCAACCGGCCGAAGGCGCTGAACGCGCTCAACACGCAGCTGATGAACGAGGTCGTCGCGGCCGCCACCGCCTTCGACCGGGATCCGGGGATCGGCGCTCTGGTGATCACCGGCTCGGAGAAGGCCTTCGCGGCGGGCGCCGACATCAAGGAGATGCAGGGCAACCGGTTCCCCGACGTCTACCTGGACGACTGGCTCGGCCCCTGGGACCGGCTCGGTGAGCTGCGCAAGCCGGTGATCGCGGCGGTGGCCGGCTTCGCCCTGGGCGGGGGCTGCGAGTTGGCGATGCTCTGCGACATCCTGCTGGCCGCCGACACGGCGAAGTTCGGGCAGCCGGAGATCAAGCTCGGTGTCATCCCCGGGATCGGCGGCTCGCAGCGGCTGACCCGCGCCGTCGGCAAGGCCAAGGCCATGGACCTCTGTCTGACCGGCCGGATGATGGGAGCCGAGGAGGCCGAGCGCGCGGGCCTGGTCTCCCGGATCGTCCCGGCCGAGGAGCTGCTCACCGAGGCACTGGCCACCGCCGAGAAGGTCGCCGAGATGTCCGCCCCGGCCGCGATCATGATGAAGGAGAGCGTCAACCGCGCCTTCGAGACCACCCTGGCCGAAGGCGTCCGCTTCGAACGCCGGCTGTTCCACGCGACGTTCGCCACCGCGGACCAGAAGGAGGGCATGGCCGCCTTCGCCGAGAAGCGCCCGGCGAACTTCACCCACCGCTGACCCGGCACGGGCGGGGGTGGCGGCCGCCACCCCCGGCCCGACTGGTTCGGCGTCCCGTCAACTCTCGGCCACCACCGCGGTGTTGAGACGGGCGAGACCGCTGCGACTGGCGGCGACCACGATCCGGTCGCCCGGTTCGAGACGGCGGGTGCGGTCGGCGTAGTTCCAGGTGTAGAGGTTCGGCCTGTCGGCGAGTCGGACGGCGATCACCCGGACGCCGCCCGGGTCCTCCAGGTCGTGCCGGTTCATGCCGGCCAGACCGCCGCCCTCCTCCACCCGCAGCTCCGCGATCAGCAGCACGTGCCGGAACACCGAGAGGGTGCCCAGCACTTCACGCCCCATCAGGGCGGCGGCGAAGGCCGGTGCGGACAGGTAGGAGACCGAGCGGGACGCCGCGTTGTCCAGCGTCGCGTACACGTGCCGGGCGAAGTTGTCGTCGAACAGCCGGACCACCACGCGGACGTCCGGCCTGCCGGCCCGCGCCTCCAGGGCCGCCTCCAGGTTGGTGGCGTCGTCCCCGCTGACCGCGACCACCGCACGGCTGTGCTTGAGCCGGGCCCGGCGCAGCTGCTCCTCCAGCGGGCCGTCGTCGACCACCACCGGCACGCCCAGCGCCCGGACGGCGGAGATGCCGCGGGCCTGCGGGTCGCGCTCCAGTCCGACCACCGGCACACCCAGACCGTGCAGTTGGGCCACGACGCGGGTACCGAGGTTGCCCAGTCCGGCCACGATGACGTGGTCCCGGGTGCCGGCGCCGGGGTTGCGGGGCTGGCCACGGCGGCCGGAGCCGAGCACCTCGACCATGATCGCGGTGGCGACCGGGGCGAAGGTGATCCCGCAGAAGGTGATCACCACCTGGGCGACCCGCTGCCAGGTGCCGCCGGTACCCGTCCCGGCGGCCGCGTCGGCGTGCTGGTCGGGCTGGGCCGCGCCGGCCAGGTCGAGCAGCGAGACGTAGAGCGACCAGCCGAAGTCCCGGTTGAGGTACCAGAGCAGGCCGAAGGCCATCAGTACCGCCGCCAGCGCGGTGATCAGCACCAGCCGGAGCCGGGCGCTGGTGAAGTAGCGCAGGGTGTCGAGCAGGCGCCAGCGCAGCCGGCGTGACCAGCCGATCCGGATCGGCGGTTCGCTCGGCAGCGCCTGCAGGGCGGCCACCCCGCCGGGCTCCTGCCCGGGTCGCCGCTCCGGGGCCCCGTCCGGCCGGGCCCGAGCGGCCCGGTCCGGCTGCGCCGCCGGCTCCTGGGCCGGGTCGGCCGACTGCTCCGGCTCCCGCCCCGCGCCCCCGGCACCCCCCGTACCGTCGGCGTCTCCCGCACCCCCGGCACCCCCCGTGCCGTCGGCGTCTCCCGCACCCCCGGCGCCGGCGCCCGGAGCGCCGACCCGGTGGCGGCGTACCGGCCCGTCGTCGCCGAACGCGCTGGCCAGCCGGACGAAGGGCGCCGAGTCCCCCTCCTGCTCGGGCAGCAGCCGGATCCGGCTGAGGTCCTGCCGGTCGATCCGGTCGGCGACGACGCAGATCCGGCTGGAGTCGATGTCCTCGTCGTAGGCGATGTGCAGGAAGCGGTCGCCGACCTGGACGGAGTTGGGCCGGGACAGTGCGGCGGCGGCGAAGGCGGGCGCGGCGGTGGCCGAGCCGGAGAGCGCGGTGCCGTTCTTCAGCAGCCGCTCGATGTTGTCGCCGAGCCGCTGGTTGAACATCCGCAGCACGATGCGGATGTCGGGATTGCGGTCCTGGGCGCTGAGCGCGGTGTGGATGTTCCCCTGGTCGCTGCCGTCGACCAGGGCGATCCCGCGCGCGGTCTCGACCCGGACGGCCCGCAGCGCCTCCTCGGTGACACTGCTGTACTCGACCACGGCGGCCACCCCGGGCAGCTGCTCGATCTGCGGCGCGTGGTCACGGGTGCGGTCCGGGACCAGCACCACCACCGGTACTTCGTAGTGTTCGACGAGTTCGACGGCCAGTCGGTGGGCGAGTGCGTTGCCGCCGCACACGATGTAGTGCTGGCTGATCGGCTCGACCGGAGGGGTCCCCCACCCTTCAGAAGTCATATCGCCGGATCATATCTACGGCGAGTGATCGGGAGGTGTCGTTCCGGTGTCCGAGGGGCGATCAGTTCCGTCCCCCGAACGGGCGAACCCGACAGGCGGCGGACGGCCCCCGCGACGATCGTCAGGAGTGTCCTCCGCCCTCCCAAGCCGCCAGGAGTACGCCGCCGTGGTCTCCCCGATCATCACCCCCAACGGTTCCCCGGTCCAAGGCCCGCTCGGGCTGCTCGCCAAGGCCGCCTGGCAGGTGCTGCTGCTCGCCGGGCTCGTCTCGCTCGCCCTCGGGATCATCGTCTTCGCCTGGCCGGAGCAGACCCTCAGGGTGGTGGGCATCCTCTTCGGCCTCTACCTGCTGGTCATCGGCATCGTCCAGCTGGTCGCCGCCTTCGGCACCCACGTCACCACCGCGATGCGGGTCCTGGCCTTCATCAGCGGCGCGATCTGCGTCCTGCTCGGCCTGCTCTGCTTCCGCAGCGCGGTGCAGTCGCTCCTGCTGCTGGCGATCTGGATCGGCATCGGCTGGCTGTTCCGGGGCATCACCCAGCTCGTCGCCGCGATCTCGGACGCCGACATGCCCGCGCGCGGCTGGCAGGCCTTCGCCGGTGCGGCCAACACCGTGGCCGGTGTGCTGCTGATGGTCTGGCCGGTCGGCTCGATCACCGCCCTGACCGTCCTCGCCGGGTGCTGGCTGCTGATCCTCGGCCTGATCGAGATCGTGACGGCCTTCCAGATCCGCAGCCGGTCCAAGCAGATCCCGTCCGGCGTCTGACGCCCCGCCCCCGCCCCCGGCCCTGGCCCGGGCCCGGGCCCGGGCCTACGGCGCGGGGGCGTAGCCGATCACGAACTCCGCCGTCCGCAGCCGCTCCGGGGTCAGCCACAGACCGGTGAGCTCCTCGCCGAGGGCGAAGGCCGCGGTGGTGGTCCGCTCGATGTCCCGGTCGTCGGCCGCGCTGACGTCGAAGCCGACCTTCGCCAGCACCTCCGCCATCGCGTCCGCGTCGCTGCCGTCGCGGTCCGCCGGGAAGAGCGGCTCGAAGTGCAGCCGGTTGCGCTCGCCCTCCTGCCAGTGGAAGTGGTCCACGGCGTTGACGTTGCGGAAGTGCGAGACCAGCCTGGTGCCCTCGGCGAGGCCGGGCAGCAGCTCCCAGGTGGTCCCGAGGTAGCCGTTGACCTCCAGCGCCACCGCCCAGCCGTCGAGTTCGGCGACCGCGACGACCATCAGCTCCTCGTCCTCGCGCCCGTGGAGCGCCTCGTCCGCGTCGCAGTCGCCGTCCTCGTACTGCTCCCAGGCCTCCAGGACCTCCTGGACGCCGGTGACCCGCCGGCCGGGGGCGGCCCCGAGCCGGCGGAGCAGCTCGCCGCCGGAGATCCCCTCGACCATGGTCAGGCAGTACGCCTCGGCGATCGGGGCGAACTCCTCGGTTTCGAGCCAGGCGTAGTCGGTCGCGTGTGCGGTCATGCCGGAGATCCTGCCACCCGCCTCCGACAGCGCCCGCCGGCTGCTCCCCGGGCGCCTGCCGCCGGGAGCCGGTCAGCGCCAGGCCGGCGCGTCCGTGCCCCAGCGGCCCGGCGGGCGGGACCAGTCGGCGGGGCCGCCCTCGTAGGCGAGCGGCGGGAGCGCGTGACGCAGTCGGCCGTACGGGGAGTCGGTCTCGGCGAGCCAGTGCTTCGGGTCGTCCGGCTCCGCCCCCGCCGGGCCGGGGGCGGCGGGGGCGATGCCGTGCTGCAGCCAGGAGGCGGTGCCGGCCAGCGAGTAGCGCAGGTGGCGGCCGCCGGGGCGGCCGGTGCGCTGGTCGGTGAGGGCCCGCAGGACACCGGCGGCGATCAGGTAGCCCGTTCCGTGGTCGAGCGCCTGGGCGGGCAGCACGCCGGGGCGGCCGTCGGCACCGGCCTCGGTGGCGGCGATGCCGACGCCGGCCTGGACCAGGCTGTCGAAGCCCCGGCGTCCGGCCCAGGGGCCGGTCCAGCCCCAGGCGCAGAGCTGGGCGACGACCAGGTCGGGGCGCCGTTCGAGCAGATCGGCGGGCGCCAGGCCGAAGGCGTCCAGGGCGCCGGGGCGGTAGCCGGTCACCACGACGTCGGCCGTGGCCAGCAGGTCCTCGAAGGCCGCGCGGTCGCCGGGGGCGGCGAGGTCCAACCGGGTGGAGCGCTTGCCGAACCCGGTGTCGACGTGCGCGTCCTCGGCCTCGGGCAGCCGGGGCGAGTCGACCCGCAGGACGTCGGCGCCGAGCAGCGCGAGAGAGCGGGTGGCGACGGGACCGGCGATCACCCGGGTGAGGTCGAGGACGCGCACGCCCTCGGCGGGCAGGCCGCCGGGCCCGAGCGGGCGGGCGGCGGCGCTGCCGACCACCCGGGTCTCGACCAGCGGGTGCGTGGCGCCGCTCGCCGGTGCGACCGCCACCGCGAGCGCGCCGGCCTCGTGGGCCCGCTCCTGGACCCACTCGGCCGGGCGGAGGCGCAGCGTCCCGGCCAACTGCTCGGGACCGGCGTCGGCGGGCAGTCCGAGGGCGGCGAGCAGCCGGGCCCGGTGGTGCGGGTAGTTGGCGTGGGTGCGGACCCAGCCGTCGGCGCTCTGCCAGAAGCCGGAGAGCGGGGCGAAGCTGACGGGGGTCCGGCCGTCGATCCGCAGGTGGCGCTCGCCGACGAAGGCGGTGGCGACCGCGCCCTGGTCGATCCGGACCGCCGGCACCCCGCCCCCGGACCGCAGCGCGGAGAGTTCCCCGGCGGCCAGCGAACAGGCGGCGACGGTGGCGCGGGCCAGCTGCCGGACCGGGAGCCGGGCGGGCAGGACGCCGTCGGGCCCGTGGAAGGAGACCCGCTCCAGCAGGTCGGCGGGCCCTCCCAGCGCGGCCCAGGCGTGCGCGGTCGGGCCGTCGTGCACGGTGGATCCGTCGTGCGCGGTGGCGTCGTCGTGCGGGGCGGACCGGTGGGCGGCGGGCTGCGGACTCTCTGTCATGCCCGCATTCTGCTCCCGATCTCAGGCGCTCGCCGTGACGCCCGCCACCAGCATCAGCAGCACCGCAGAGACCACCGTCATCCGCCGGGCGGCCTGCGGGGTGGCACCGAACCGGCCGCCGAGGCGACCGCTGGCGTGCGCCACCAGTCCGTAGACGACCGCGCAGGCCAGGACGTTGAGCGAGCCGAGGGCGAGCACCTGGCCCCCGACCGGCAGCGGGGCGGCCGGGTCGACGAACTGCGGTACCAGGGAGAGGTAGAGCAGCAGGCCCTTGGGGTTGAGCAGGGCGGTGAGCATGCTCTGGCGCAGCACAGTGGCGGTGGGCTGCGGCGGGGCCTGCGCGAACGCGGTGGCCCCGCCGCGGCGCAGGGCGAGGAGCATGCCGGCGGCCAGCACCAGCAGGTAGGCCGCGCCGGTCAGGCGCAGCACGGGCAGGGCGGCGGGTACCGCCCGCAGTGCGGCGGCGAGGCCGGCACTGGAGAGCAGGGTGTGCACGGCGTATCCGGCGCAGACACCGGCGACCGCGACGAGCGCGGCGCGGCGGCCCTGGCCGAGGCCCCGGGCGGCGATGTAGAGCCAGTCGGGGCCGGGGGTGCAGACCAGGAGCAGGTCGACCCCCAGGAAGAGGAGGAGGGCGTGCGTGTCCATGGCGGTGACCTGTCGTGTGCGTTCCGGCGGCTCGGTCACTGAAGGTAGCCGGATTGGGCCGGCACACGATGGCCAGTTCGTGCCCCTCTATGCCGCAATTTGGCAGAATATTGCGCCATGGACCGTATCGACCGCAGAATCCTCCAGGAGCTCCAGCAGGAGGGCCGCCTCACCAACGCCGAACTGGCCGCCCGGGTGGACCTCACCCCCTCGCCGTGCCTGCGCCGGGTCCGGCAGCTGGAGCAGGACGGTGTGATCCGCGGCTACCGGGCGCTGCTGGACGGCGCGGCGGTCGGCCGCGGCTTCCAGCCCTTCGTGTCGATCACCATGCGGCACGAGGACCGGGCGACGGTGGCCGAGTTCGAACGCCGGGTTGCGGAGCTGCCGGAGGTGGTGGAGGCGCACCGGCTCTTCGGCGAACCGGACTACCTGTTGCGGATCGCGGTGGCGGACATCGCGGCCTACGAGCGGTTCATCACCGATGTGCTCTCCGGGCTGCCGGGCATCGCGCAGGTGAACTCGCACCTGACGATGAAGCAGGTGAAGGCCGACCGCGGCATCCCGACCGGCGGGTAGGGTCGGCACAGGAGGCCCCGCGGGCAGCGGGGCCGGAGCGGCGAGGGGGCCGGGGTGTCCGTGATCCACCGTCTCGATCTCGGCTACTTCGTCCGCCCGGCGGCCGAGGCGGGCGGACCCGAACCGCGCGTCGAGCCGGTGCTGGCCTACCTGGTGCGGCGGCCCGAGGGGCTGCTGCTGTTCGACACCGGAATCGGCGGCGGCGATCCGGAGACCGAGGCGCACTACCGCCCGGTCCGGCGGCCGCTGTCGCAGGCGCTCGCAGCGGTCGGCGTCGCGCCCTCCGACATCGACCTGGTCGTCAACTGCCACCTGCACTTCGACCACTGCGGCGGCAATCCGCTGCTGGCCGGCACCCCGGTGCTGGTGCAGGCCGCGGAGCTGGCGGCGGTTCGGCGCGGCGGCCACACCATCGACACGCTGGTGGACTTCCCCGGCGCCGCCCACCACGAGCTGGCCGGCGAGGCGGAGGTCTGGCCCGGCGTGCGGGTGGTGCCGACCCCCGGTCACACCGAGGGGCACCAGTCGCTCGTGGTGGAACGGCCGGCGGGCGGCTCGGTGGTGCTGGCCGGTCAGGCGTACGACTTCGCCCATGAGTACGGCTCGGCGCTGCTGGCCCGGCGGGCGGCCCGCGAGGGCGTCGAACCGCCGCTGCCCGGCGGCCCGGCCTGGCTGGACCGGCTCGCGGAGTTCACCCCGAGCCGGGTGCTGTTCGCCCACGACAACGCGGTGTGGGAGCCGGCCGACGGGGCCCTGGACCTGGCCGACCCCGCCCGGTAGCGGGCCTGCCGACGGGGCCCGGGGCCTGGCCGACCCGGCTCGACAGCGGGCCGGGCGGCTTCGGCGCGGGGCCTCAGAACGTGAAGCGCAGCGCCCGCACCCGGTGGTCGAAGCTGGACGGGACCAGCTCCGGCTCGCCCACCGAGCGCACCTCGGGCAGCCGGGTGAACAGCTCCCGGAAGAGCACCTTCATCTCCTGCCGGGCGAGGTGCGCACCGAGGCAGTAGTGCGGCCCGCCGCCGCCGAAGCCGAGGTGCGGGTTGGGCGTGCGGGTGACGTCGAAGGCGTCCGGGTCGGTGAAGACGGTCTCGTCGCGGTTGGCGGAGCCGAAGAAGAGCACCACCTTCTCCCCCGCCCGCAGCAGGGTGCCGTCGGGACCGCCCAGCCGGTGGTCGACGGCCAGGGTGCGGCGGAACTGGATGATCGGCGTCGAGTGGCGGACGATCTCGTCCACCGCGCCGCCGAGATGGCGGTCGAGGTCGCCGAGCAGCAGGGCGCGCTGCTCGGGGTGGACGGTGAGCAGGTGCAGTCCGTGCGCCAGCGCGTTGCGGGTGGTCTCGACGCCGGCGACCAGCAACAGCGAGAAGAACGCGCCGAGCTCGCGCCCGGTCAGCCGGCGACCGTCGACGTCGGCGGTGACCAGGGCGGAGATCAGGTCGTCGGTGGGCCGGCGGCGCCGCTCGCGGCCGAGTTCGGCGACCATGCCCTGCATCCGGGCGAGCGCCCGAAGGCCCCGGCCGGGCACCCGGATCCGGCTGCGCAACGGGCGGGCGACACCGGTGTTCTCGGAGGCGTGGTCGACCTGGTCGAGGATCGCGCGGCGGGGCTCCTCCGGGATGCCCATCATGTTGCAGATCACCTGGAAGGGGAGTTCGGCGGCCACCGAGGTGACGAAGTCCGCCGGCCGGTGCCGCTCCACCTGGTCGACCAGGCGGGCGGCGACCCGGCGGATGTCGTCCTCGACCCGGGTGATCAGGCGCGGGGTGAACGCCCGGGAGACGATCCGGCGCAGCTGGGCGTGGCGGGGATCGTCCAGGTTGACCATCGAGTCGCCGAACAGCAGCCGGACCCAGCGGGCGGGTTCGGGGGTGGTGACGCCGGGACCGCTCAGGAACACCGCGGGGGTGCGACTGGCCTCGACCACGTCGGCGTGCCGGACCAGGGCGTGGTAGCCCTTGGCGGGGCGGTCGGCCGACCGGTCGCCCGACCTCTCACGCGACCTCTCGCCGACGAAGACCGGGGCGGGCAGCCGGCGCAGTTCGGCGAAGGCGGCGGCGCGGGCCGGCGCGGGCAGCTGCCAGAACCCGGGGTCGGCGAGGTCGACGGCGGGGGCGTCGGATTCGGCCACTGTGCCCATGCCGGGCCTCCTGTCCTGTCGGTGCCCACATTTAGTCAGCACCGACAGGCAGGCTGTCAAACCACAACTACCATGCGATTGGCTGATATTCAGACTCGCGCATGCGAGGTGATGTCCGCGCCGAACTCCTCGATCATCGCCGGGGTGACGGTCGGCCGGGCCTGGGCGATGGCCGCCAGGTAGTCGGCCGTGCTCGCGCCGTCGGCGGTGTCCCGTCCGGGAGCGCCGCCTCCCACGACGGTGGCCCCGGCAACGCCCGCACCCGCGGAGCCCGCACCCGCGAGGTCCCGTTCGAAGGCCGCCTGGGCGGCCACCCGGGCGGCGTGCTCGATGTCCGCCGGGGTGAACAGCTCGCTCGCGCCCACCAGCGCGTCGAGGTCCACGTCCGGCCGGCCGGCCGCGTACCGGGACCAGATGGCGGAGCGGGCGGCCGCGTCCGGGGTGCCGATCGGGATCAGGTAGTCGAAGCGGCCCGGGCGCAGGAACGCCGGGTCCAGCGAGCGGATCGAGTTGGTGGCGCAGACCAGCAGCCGTTCCTCGCCCTCCCGGAAGCCCGGGATGAGCTTGAGCAGCTCGTTGGTGACGCCGTGCATGCCGCCCCGGACACCCTCGGTGCGCAGCGGCGCGATCTCCTCCACCTCGTCGATGAAGACCAGGGCCCGCTCCAGCCGGCCGATCCGGGCGAAGGCGTCGCGCAGCGCGGCCGCCAGGTTGCCCTCGTCGGCCAGCCGGGACGGCAGCAGTTCGACGAACGGCCAGCCGAGCCGGGAGGCGATCGCCCTGGCGAAGGTGGTCTTGCCGGTGCCGGGCGGTCCGAACAGGGCGATCGCACGCGGCGGGCGCACGCCGTGCCGGGCCGCCCGCTCGGGTTCGGCCAGCGGCGCCACCACCCGGCGCTCGATCAGGGTCTTCTCCGTCTCCATCCCGGCCACCTTGGCCCAGAGGTCGCCGGGCAGCAGCCGGCCGCCCAGCTCCTCCAACAGACCGCTCGCCGCGCCCGCCTGCGGCTCGTCCTTCTCGAAGTAGGCGGCGGCCGGGCGGCGGGTGTAGCCGGCGTTGTGCAGGCCCTCGCCGAGCAGTTCCTCCTCCGGCAGCACGTACGCGATGCGGCGCACCCGGCAGGCCACCAGCCGGCGCTCCAGCTCCCGCAGCAGCGAGCTGGCCAGGCCCCGGCCGCGCCAGGCCGGTGCGATCGCGATCCGCATCACCCAGGCCCGCTCGCCCGCGACGCAGGCGAGCGCGGCACCGATCGGCGCGCCCTGGTGCACCGCGACCACGGCCGGCTGGCGGGAGGTCAGCGCGCTGATGCACTCCGCCAGGGAGAACACCGACTCCTGGCCGAGCTCCGCCGTGGTGTCGATCAAGTGGACCACCGCCGCGAGGTCGTCCTCTCGATAGTCGTGAACCAGCCAGTACATCGGCCCGCCCGCCTCTCCGTGCTCACCGGCCCCGTGCCGTCCTCCGACCGGCGGCGCAGCGCCGCGCGGTGCCCGAACGGTACGGGCGGGCCCGGGCGGCGGTCCCGTGCCGGAACGGACAAGCCGGGCCCGGACAACCGTACGAACCGCCTCTACCGCACGAACCCGCACGCGCCGGTGCCGCCCGCGCTCCGGTCCGGTCAGGTCCGGTCAGGTCCGCTCCCCGGGGGAGCCCGGGTCCGGGCGGCGCACCGGCCCGACCGCCCTCCCGAACAGCCCGGACCCGGACGGCCGGGCATGCTCTCACGGGGGTGGAACCGGCCAATACCCGAGGGGGCGGTACAGCCCGGCGAGGGCGAATGCGACGATGAGTGCCATCGTGATGACCGACCGGATCCGCGCACTGCGCGCCGTGGTCTTCGCCGCGCTCTGCGTGGCGCTGGCCGCCACGGCGCACGTCGCCATGGCCGGCGCCGGGGTCTCCCCGCCGGTACTGGCGGGCGCCTTCGGTCTCACCCTCGGCTTCGGCTGGCTGCTCGCCGGCAAGCGGCGCGGACTCGGCCCGATCAGCGTCTGGATGGTCGCCGCGCAGAGCGCGCTGCACCTGATGTTCGAACAGGCCGGGGCGCTGACCGCCGATCGCGCGGGGATCGGCCGGCTCGCCACGACGGACTGGGCCGACCTGCTGCTCTGCAATCCGGACCGGGCACCCGTCGGGATCTCGCCGGCCGACCTGGCCCGGATGGCCGGCATCGACCCCGACGTCCCGCCCACCGCGGGCGTCCGCGCCCTGACCGGGGCTCACCACCTCGGCACGGCGACCGCCGCGGGTCCGTCCTCGGCCTCCCCGGGCCACGGGATGGCGGGCACGGGCGGCGGGCCCGCCCTGTCCGGCGACGCGGCGGCGTCCGGCCTGCCGGCGACCTCCGGGCTGTCCGGCCACGACATGGCGGCGCACTCCATGTCGGCCGGGATGATCGCCGCCCACGTGCTCGCCGCGCTCGCCTGCGCGCTGCTGCTCTGGCGCGGCGAGACGGCGCTGGCCCGACTGTTCGAGCTGCTCGGTGCACTGGGCACCGTGCTGGCGGGGGTCCTGCTGCTCCCGCTGCTGGCCCTGTTCGCCCGGCCGCGCGGGTTCGAACCGCCGGTCCCGCCCCGGCCGGCCGACCGCCGGGCCAGGTTGCCCCGGCTGGTGCTGCTCTCGCACGCCCTCGTCCGGCGCGGCCCGCCCTCCTTCGCTCCCGCCTGCTGACGCGCCCACCGCCCGACGCCGTCGCGGCGTCCGCCTCGCGGTGGGCAGGTCGCCCCGTGCCGTGGCCGAACGGCCGCGCCGGGGCCCGGGCCCGCACGCCCCGCCGCCCCCTGCCGGGACCCGGCGACCCGTGCGCGTCCCACCGACGACGAGCGCTCCGCCCGCAGCGGCCGGCGCTCCCGAGCTATCCCCTCAGGACCTCTTCATGCCTGACTACGACGGCGCACCGGCCTCGCCCGGCGCCACCGTCCTACCGCTCCGGCGCCGACCCGCCGTCCCCCTGCCCGGGACCGCCCGTCGCGCCGAGCCCGTCCACAGCCGTTCCGGTGTCACCCGGTCCGTCCGCGCCCGGTCCGTCCTCACCTGCCCGGTCCGCACCGGACGCAGCGGTCCCGGGCTCGGCGCAGTCGGACGCGCCACCGCCGGACGCACCACTGCCGGGCGCCGCGCTGCCCGGTCCGCGCTGTCCGAGGCTCGCGAGCAACTTCGCCGACCAGTCCGCCGAGGGCCCGTCCGCGCCGCCCGCCGCCACCCGGCCGCGCAGCCCCTCCGCCCGCTCCAGCCACTCCCGACACGCTTCGCAGCGCGCGAGGTGCTTGTCCAGCCGCCGGTCCGGCAGACCGGTCGGCTCGCCGTCGAGACGGGCGGACAGAGCGGTACGGAAGTGGGCGCATCTCATGCGACCATCGTCGCGCACCCGACTCCGTACCGGACCGTCCGGGTGGGGGGCCGGCATGGATGACGAGCAGGTGACCGCCCTGGCCCTCGCCGCCCGCGCGGGCCGGCCGGCCGACGTCGAGGCCTTCGTCCGGGTCACCCAGCGGGACGTCTGGCGGTTCGTCGCCCATCTGACCGATGTGCAGTCCGCCGACGACCTCGCCCAGGAGACCTTCCTGCGCGCCCTGCGGAGCCTGCCCGGGTTCGCCGGCCGCTCCTCCGCCCGCACCTGGCTGCTGTCGATCGCCCGGCGCACCGTCATCGACCGCTACCGGACGGCCGCCGCCCGCCCGCGCTGCGCCGCGCTGCCGGACTGGCAGGAGGCCGCCGAACGGCAGGCCGCCCCGCCTGCCGCCGGGTTCGAGGACGGTATCGCGCTCGACGACCTGCTCGACCGGGTGCCCGCGCAGCGCCGCGAGGCCTTCGTGCTCACCCAGGTGGTCGGTCTGAGCTACGCCGAGGCCGCCGAAGTGGCCGGCTGCCCGGTCGGCACCGTCCGGTCCCGGGTGGCCCGGGCCCGGGAGGAGCTGATAGCCCGCCTCCGGGCGGCCGAGGGCGGCGAGCCGGCCGCCCCGGCGCCGGCCACCGCACTGGCCGCCGCCTGCTGACGTCTCCTGCTGACACCGCGCACCGATCCGCCCGGGCCCGCGGGAGCACCGCAGGCCCGGGCGCCCCGCCCCCTCCTCCCCCGTCAGTGGGAGGAGGGGGGCCGGGCGCCGCCGCTCCGTCGCCCGCGGCCCTCAGACCTGGGCCCGGAACGACGCGGGCCGCTCGGGCGACGCCTCCGCCAGCGCCTTGACGACCGCGTCGACACCCTCCCGCAGGCCGTAGACGGGGGTGTCGGGCTGCTGGCGCCAGGACTCGTCCAGGCCGCCGGCGTCCACACTGTCGAAGCCCAACTCGTCGATCAGGGCGCGGACGACGCGCTTGGCCGCGGCGTCGTCCCCGGCCACCGGGAGGGCGAGGCGCTCCGGATCCCCCTGCGGGCGGGGCCGGTCGAGGAGGTCCTGGGCGTACGTCCCGTTGAAGGCCTTCACCACCGGGTGCCCGAGGTGCTGCTCCGTCCAGCGGCTCTCGGTCTGCCCCTCCTCGATGGCCGCGATCCGCCCGTCCCGCTGCTGCGGGTAGTAGTTGCCGGTGTCGATCACGACGAAGCCCTCGGCGGCTTCGTCGAACAGGCCCGACGGCAGGTCCGGCACGTTCTTCAGCGGCACCGTCACCACCACGACCTCGGCGCCGCGCGCCGCCTCCGTCGCGGTGACCGCCGTGGCACCGGTCTCCTCGGCGAGCGCGGCCAGGGTCTGCGGGCCGCGCGAGTTGGCCACGGACACCGCGTGCCCGAGGGAGGTGAGCCGGCGGGTGAGGTTGCCGCCGATGTTGCCCGCGCCGATGATGCCGATCTTCATGATGATCCTTTCGGTCCTGCCGCAACCGTGCGTCGTGCCTGGCTGCAACCCCGGATCGGGCACCGCTATTTCCACCGGAGCGCCACGACCGGTCTTGATCGGGTCAGCTGCGGTCGGGACCGCTTGCGATCGACCACGACCGGCCACCGCCACCACAATCCGGCCAACCGGGAAATTCCCCCAGGTGTTCGGAACCGGAGCCCCCGCACCTCCGACTGCTGTACCGGACCCCGCCGCCGTGGCGGTGTCCGGTACGGCACCGGGAAGCGGAGGAGGACCATGGCAGCGCGACAGGCGCCGGCCGCCGGTGGGCGGGGCGACGGTCCGGCACAGCCGCAGGACAGATGGATCCTGGTCGTGGCGGCCGGGCTGCTCTCGTTCGTGGCGATGCTCGACATGAACGTCGTCAACCTGGCCCTCACCGACATCGCCGAGGGACTGCACGTCTCCTCGACCACCGCCCAGTGGGCCGTCCTCGGGTACCAACTCCCGCTGGTGGCCCTGCTGCTGCCGGCCGGCCGGTGGCTCGACCAGGTCGGCACCCGGTCCGCCCTGCTGCTCGCGGTGAGCTGCTTCGCGCTCTGCAGCGTGCTCGCCGCCGTCGCTCCGTGGGCGGGCTGGCTGGTGGCCGCGCGACTCGCCCAGGGCGCCTTCGGTGCCGTGCTGTTCGTGCTGATGCCGGTGCTGGCCGCCACCGCCGTCCGGCCGCAGCTGCGCGGCCGGGCGATGAGCGTGCCCGCCACCCTCGGCCCGCTCGGCGCCGTGACCGGGCCGGTGATCGGCGGCCTGCTGCTCGACCACGTCGGCTGGCGGGCCATCTTCCTGGTCAAACTGCCGGTCTGTCTGGCCGCGCTGGTGATCGCCCACCGGCACGCCCCGCGCGGCGGGCGGCTGCGGCTGCCCGACCGGGGCTCGCTCGGTGACGCCGCGCTGATCGGCTCCGCGGTGGCCGCCGTCCTGCTCGGGCTCACCCTCGCCCCCGACGCGCCCGGCTGGCTGCTGCTCGCCCTGCCCGCCGCCCCGCTGGTCGCCCGCTGGCTGCGCCGGCCCGGCGGGCGGCCGGTCGCGGCCGTGCTGCGCGCCTCCGGCACCGCCGCCGTGAACGGCTCGGTGCTGGCGCTGGCCGCCGGCTTCGCCGCCACCCACTACCTGCTCGCCCAGCACCTGCGCCGGAACGACGGGATCAGCGCCACCACCACCGCGCTGACCATGCTGGCGTTCCCGCTCGGCATGGTGCTGGCCGGTCGCTTCGGCGGGCGGCTGGCCGACCGGTGGGGGGCGAGGCCCACCGCGCTCACCGGCGCCACCGTCACCGCGACCGGCCTGCTGCTGCTCGTCCCGCTGGACACCGACTGGACGCCGGCCGACATCTCCTGGCGGCTCGCACTCGCCGGAGCCGGCATGGGCTTCAACGGCGGCCCGGTGCAGGCCATGGTGATGAGCGCCGCCGCGCCGAAGCAACTGGCCACCGCCGGCTCCGCCGTCCAGCTCGCCCGCAGCCTCGGCTTCGCCCTCGGACCGGCCCTCGCCACCGCCGCCGCACTCGTCGGCACCGGCACCACGGCCGTCCGGGCCGGGCTCGTCCTCGCCACGCTGGCGGCCACCACCGCCGTGGCCCTCCTCGCCCTGCACCACCGCACCAACCGCACCAAGAGCCCCACCGGCTCCGCGAGCACCGACAGCACTACGGGCAACGACAGTGCAGACGGCACAGCCAGGACCGACAGCACCGACGGCGCCACGAGCTCCAGGGCTTGACGAAGCGCCGTCGAGCGCGCACCACAGACCCCGACCGGAGGACCACCGCATGACCGACACCGTCCACGATCCGACCGCGGGCAGCCCGGCGGACACCCCGCGCTGCCCGTTCGGACACGACGAACTCCCGGACCCGGTACCGCTGTACGGGCCCGAGTACAAGAGCGACCCCTATCCGCTCTACCGGCGGATGCGTGAGGCCGGACCGGTCCACCGGGTGCGGTTCCCGAGCGGGATCGCCGCCTGGCTGGTGACCGGCTACCGGGCCGCCCACGAGACCCTCAACGACCCCCGGCTAGGCAAGAACCACGCCCTGGGCAACGAGGGCTGGCGCCGGCTCGCCTCGATCATGCCCGAGCCGCAGCACTCCCAGCTCCAGGTCCACCTGCTGCACCAGGACCCGCCGAAGCACACCCGGATGCGCCGGCTCGTCCTGGACGCCTTCGCGCCCCGCCGGGTGGAGTCCCTGCGCCCGCGCGTCCAGGAGCTCGCCGACGCCCTGGTCGACGAACTGCCCGACACCGGGGGCGCCGACCTGGTGGCCGGCTTCGCGGCCCACTACCCCTTCCGGGTGCTCGCCGAAGTCATCGGACTGCCGCAGGAGTTGGCCGAGCGTTTCGACCGCGACTGGGGCAAGGTCGTCCAGCCGGTCGGCCCGCAGGACCCCGGCCGA
This sequence comes from Kitasatospora sp. NPDC058218, assembly GCF_042882445.1. NCBI lineage: Bacteria > Bacillati > Actinomycetota > Actinomycetes > Kitasatosporales > Streptomycetaceae > Kitasatospora > Kitasatospora sp. NPDC058218. The sequence goes on from NZ_JBHVWC010000028.1 coordinate 57,673, forward strand.
CCGGCCTACGAGGGCCGGCTGCGCGGGCTCCAGGGGTACATCGCCGACGTGGTGGCCCACAAGCGCGCCCATCACGACCCCGCCGGCCCCGACGTGGACCTGCTCGGCCGGCTCGTCGCCGCCTGCGACGCGGGCGAGTTGACCCCCGAGGAGCGCGACTCGATCGTGTTCCAGCTGCTGGTGGCCGGCCAGGAGCCCGTCACCAACCAGATCACCACCATGCTGGTCACCCTGCTGCGCCACCCCGACCAGCTCGCCCGGCTGCGCGAGGGCATCGCCGCCGACCCGGGCCTGCTCACCCGCGCGGTGGAGGAACTGCTGCGCCACGACGCCGCGTTCGAGCTCACCACCTGGCGCTTCTTCGCCGAGGACAGCGACCTGTACGGGACGACCGTCCCGGCCGGCGACTCCGTGATCGTTTCGCTCTGCGCCGCCAACCGCGACGGCGATCAGTTCCCGGACGCCGACGTCCTCGACTTCGACCGCACCCCCAACGCCCACCTGGCCTTCGGCCACGGCATCCACTACTGCCCCGGCGCCGCCCTGGCCCGGCTCGAACTCCAGATCGCCGTCGCCACCCTGCTCGCCCGGCTGCCCGGGCTGCGCCCGTCCGCCGAGGACGGCGAGGGGATCGACTCGCTCACCTGGGTGCCCGCCGTCCTGGCCAGAGGCGTGAACCGCCTTCCGGTCGCCTACGACAAGCGGGTCTGACCGCACCACGGCTCCCCGGCACTCCCGCTCACCGCCCCGGCGACCGCCGCCGGGGCGTGGCTCCCGCCTGCCCCGAAGCCCGCACACCGAACGTTTCCGTGGAGGACCACCATGCCGCCCGCCGGCGTCGCCACCGATTCCCCGACCACTTCCGCCGCCCCGCCCGCCGCCACCGCACAACCGGCCACCGCGTCACCCGGCACCGCCCGGGCCACCAACGCCCAGGCCGCCACCGCCCGGGCCGGCGTCGTCCGGCGGCCCGCCGCCCCGGACCCCCGGTCCGTGCCGCGGATCTGCGCCGCGATCCTGGACCTGCTGCTGCCGCACCGCCGCGCCTCCGACCCCGCGCCGGACGCCACGGCCGCCGACTTCCCGCTCCAGCTGGAGCAGTTGGCCGACTTCGTGGCCGCCGGCGACCCGATCGTGTTCACCCTGCCAGGATTCCCCTGCAAGTCACCCAACCCCGCCAAGGTGCTCAGCCACCTGCCCGACGAGGGCGAACGGCTCTCACTCACCTTCCTCGACCGGCTCTGCGAGGAGATCGGCGCACTCTACGAGCCCGGCGCGCAGATCCTCATCTGCTCCGACGGGCACATCTTCGGCGATCTGATCCACGTCCCCGACGAGCACATCGACCAGTACTCCGACGCGCTGTCCGCGATGATCGAGCGCGAGGGGCTGAGCCACCTCGCCACCTTCGACCTGCGGGCCGTCCTCGGCGACCTGCCGTTCGACGAGAAGCGGGCCCGGGTGCACGCCCGGTACGCGCCCGGCCAGGAGGAACTGCGCGAGCAGGTGCTGACCGACGAGGAGACCCTGCGCCTCTACCGCGGCATCACCCGGTTCCTCACCGAGGACACCGCCGGCTTCACCGGCACCAGGTCCGCCCTGCAGCGCGACTGCCGCCGGCGCGCGTACGGCGTCATCCAGCGCAGCCGCGCCTGGGGCGCCCTGATCGCCGAGCAGCACCCCCGGTCCGTCCGGCTCTCCATCCACCCGCAGCGGGTCGGCGCGCCGAAGTTCGGCATCCGGCTGCTGGAGGCCGCCGACGCCTGGATGACGCCGTGGCACTCCGCGGTGTTGCACCGGCCGGACGGACGCTGGGAGTTGCTACGCAGCGAGGAGGCCGGGAGGATCGGCCGCCTGGTGGAGCGCGACGGCCGCCCGAGCCACTACGAGACCTCCTGACGCGTCGCCCGCTCCGCCGTCGATGCGGGCGTGCGGTGGTCGAACGCGATCAACGGGTCACCCGTGAGCGGGTGTTCGACCACCGCCGCCCGCACGCCGAACACCTCGGCGAGCAGCTCGGCGGTCAGCACGTCACGCGGCGCCCCGGACGCCACCAGGGCGCCGCGGTGCAGGACGTGCAGCCGGTCGCAGACCGAGGCCGCCGCGTTGAGGTCGTGCAGCGCGATCAGCGTGGTGCGGCGCTGCTCGCGCAGCAGGCCGAGCAGCTCGACCTGGTGCCGGACGTCCAGGTGGTTGGTCGGCTCGTCCAGCACCAGGACGTCCGGCTGCTGGGCCAACGCCCGCGCCAGCAGTACGCGTTGGCGCTCACCACCGGAGAGCTGGGCGAACCGGCGGTCCGCCGCGTCCGCCATCTCGACCCGCTCCAGGGCGTCCGCGACCAGGCGGTGGTCCTCGGCGTCGTCCCCCGCGAAGGCCCGCTTGTACGGGGTCCGACCCATCGCCACCACCTCGCGGACGGTCAACTCGAAGTCCCCGCCGCGCTCCTGGGGCAGCGCGGCGATGTGCCGGGCGGACTGGGCGGCGGTCATCCCGGCCAGCTCCCGGCCGGCCAGCAGCACCCGCCCGGCACTCGGCCGCAGATGCCGGTAGACGGTGCGCAGCAGACTGGACTTGCCGCTGCCGTTCGGGCCGACCAGCCCGGCGATCTCGCCCTCCTTGGCGACCAGATGGACGCCGGCCACCACCGTCCGTCCGGACAGGGTGACGCTCAGATCCTCGACCGCGATCCTCAATTCCGCTCCAGACGTCGGTCCAGCAGGTAGAGCAGGGTGGGAGCGCCGATCACGGCGGTGACCACCCCGATCGGCAGTTCCTGGGTGTCCAGGGCGGTCCGGGCGACGGTGTCGACCACCACCAGCAGCACCGCCCCGGTGAGGGCGGACAGCGGCAGCAGCCGGCGGTGGTCGCCGCCGACCAGCAGCCGGCAGACGTGCGGCACCATCAGCCCGACGAAGCCGATCGCCCCCGAGACGGCGACCAGCACACCGGTCAGCACGCTGGTGACGACGAAGACCTCGCGACGCAGCCGGGTGACGTCCACGCCGAGCCCGGCCGCCGTCTCGTCGCCCATCAGCAACGCGTTCAGCCCCCGGGCGCGGGCCTGGAGCAGCGCCAGCCCGAGGGCCACGGCGGCGGCGGGGACGGCGAGTTGACCCCAGACGGCACCGCTGAGGCTGCCCATCAGCCAGAACAGCACGCCCCTGGTCTGCTGTTCGTCGCTGGTCTGCAGGACGAGGTAGCTGGTGAAGCCGGTGAGGAACTGCCCGATGCCGATGCCGGCCAGGACGAGGCGCAGCGGCGAGAATCCGCCGCCGCGCCGGGCCAGCAGCCAGACCAGGGAGAACGCGGCCAGGGCGCCGAGGAAGGCGGCCAACGAGATGGTCAGCCCGATCGCGCTGCCGAAGGCCAGCTCCAGGCCGAGCCCGCCACCGAGGACGATCACCGCGACCGCGCCGAGCGAGGCGCCGGAGGAGATCCCGAGCAGATAGGGATCGGCGAGCGGATTGCGGACCAGCGCCTGGACGGCGGTGCCGACCAGGCCGAGCCCGGCCCCGACCATCGCCGCCAGCAGGGCGCGCGGGACCCGCAGTTGCCAGACGATGAGGTCCCGGGTGCCGGGCTCGGGCGCCCGGCCGGTGAGCCGGTGGGCGACCACCGACCAGACCTCGCCCGGCGGGATGTCCACCGACCCGAACGAGACGGCGGCGGTCAGCGCGGCGACCAGCGCGAGGACCAGCACGACGGCCAGTGGCCCGGCGCGCAAGGTCCCCGTCCGGCTCCGCCTGCCGGTGGTGACGGCGGGGGTGGCCGATGCCACGGCCTACCGGCCGTTCTTGACGAGCGTCGGGTGGACCGTGGCGGCGATCTGCCGGACGGTGTCGGCGTTGCGCACCCCGGCGATGGTGGTGACCTCGGAGCCGATCCGCAGGAAGCGTCCGTCCTGGACGGCCTTCAGGCCCTGGGTCGCGGGGAAGCCGCGCAGGAAGGCCTCGGCGTCGGCGAAGGCCTTGCGGTTCTCCTCCTCGCTGCCCCGGTTGCGCACGGCGAGTTGGATCCAGTCCGGGTTCTTGGCGACCACGTCCTCCCAGGAGGCCGGCTTGAAGTCGGCGTCGCAGTCGGCGAACACGTTGCGCGCGCCCGCCAGGGTGATCACCGCGTTGGCGACCTGCCGGCCGCAGACCGACATCGGCTGCTTGGTCCCGGCGTCGAAGTCGAAGAAGAAGTAGCTCGGCCGCTGCTCGGCGGGAACGGCGGCGGTCGCCGTGCGGACCTCGCCGATCTGCTGCTCCATCCCGGCGACCAGTTCCTCGGCCCTGGCCGCCGTGCCGGTCACCGCGCCGAGCCGGCGGATGTCGTTCTCCACCTCGGCGAGGTCGGTGCGCGGCGCCTTGGCGGCCTTCGGCGTGCCGGCGCAGGCGGTGGAGAGCAGCATGACGTGCTGGATGCCCGCGGCCGCGAACTCCTCCTCGCTCGGCCCGGCACCCGCCCCGCCCATCATCGGCATCGAGCCGAAGGTGTCCACGTAGAGGTCCGCGCCCGAGCCGAGCAGCTTCTCCTTGGCGATCACCTTGTCGCCCAGCACCGGCACCTTCGCGCCCTGCTCGGCCAGCGCCGCCGGCAGGCTGCCCTTGCCCGGCGGGAAGCCGGTACCGACGACCCGGTCGCCCGCGCCGAGCTGGAGCAGCATCTCCAGGCTCGCGGCGTTGCTGGTGACGATCCGCTTCGGGGCCTGCTGGACGGTGATCTCCCTGCCCTGGCAGTCCGCCACCTTCACGGGGAACCCGGCCGCGGTGGCCTGCCCGCCGTCGCCGGCACGGTCACCGTCGGCACTGCTCCCCCCACCACCGCTCCCACAGGCCGTGGCGAACAGGGCGATGGCGGCCGCGATGCCGCAGAACACGCGAGGGCGCATGGAACTCTCCTGGTCAATGGTCGTGCTCGGGCCCGTCCTGGGAGCCCGGACCAGGTAGTCGGCCGCCGTGCCCACCCGGTTCCCACGACTTTCCGCCGCCGGGCCGGGTGCGTCCGCTTAGGGTTGCCGGATGGCCTCCCACACCGCCCAGCCGCCCGACCCTGCGTCAGGACTGCCCTCCGGACTGCCGTCCGGGACGGGATCGTGGTCCGGCTCGTCTGCGCGCGAACCCGACGCAGGGCCCGGCGCAGGGCCCGGCGCAGGGTCGTCCGCACGGGTGGACGACCTCGGGCTGCGGGTGCCGCTCGGGCCCGGCCCGGTCCGGCGGGTCGTGTCGCTGGTGCCCTCGCTGACCGAGGCCGTCGCCGCCACCGCCCCCGGCCTGCTGGTGGGCGTCACCGACTGGTGCAGCCACCCCGCCGACCTGGCCGCGACCAGGATCGGCGGCACCAAGAACCCCGACGTCCGCCGGATCACGGCCCTCGCGCCGGACGTCGTCATCGCCAACGACGAGGAGAACCGCCGCCCCGACCTCGACGCGCTGCGCGCCGCCGGCCTGCCCGTCTGGGTCACCGACATCCGCACCCTGGACCAGGCGTTCGGCTCCCTCCACCGACTGCTCACCACCGCCTGCGGGCTCCCCCGCCCGGCCTGGCTGGACGCCGCCGAGGCCGCCTGGGCGGACCTCCCTCCCCGGCCGGCCCCCCGGCGTGCCGTCGTCCCGATCTGGCGCCGGCCCTGGATGGTGCTCGGCCGCGACACCTTCGCCGGTGACCTGCTCCGCCGCCTCGGCGTCCAGGTGGTCCACGCCGACCACCCGGACCGCTACCCCGCCATCCCGCTGCCGGAACTCCTGGCCTGCGAGCCCGAGTTGGTCGTCCTCCCGGACGAGCCCTACCGCTTCGCCGGGGACGACGGCCCCGAGGCCTTCCCGGGCGTCCCGGCGGCCCTGGTGAGCGGGCGCCATCTGACCTGGTACGGACCGTCGTTGGTGCGGGCGCCCGGGGTACTGGCGGCGCAGCTGGCCCGGGCCCGGCCGGGAGCGACGCCGGACTGAGCGCGCCGAGCACCGCCGCTCCGTACCGGCCGCACCCCGGGACCGCGCGTCAGTACGGTGATCGCACCGTCGTAGGATGACCGCCTCGCGCCGGGTCGGCCGGCGAAAAGGGGGGCGACATCCCATGAAGGTGCGTGCTTCACGGCAGGCGCTGGTCCTGGTGTCCGCGGCGGCCGTGTCCACGGCGCTGCTGACGGGCTGCGGCAGCAAGAAGGCGGACGACGGCGCCGGCGGCACCCCGGGCCCCGCGGTGGCCGCCACCGCGGAGACCTCCCCCTCGGGGACACCGACGGTCGACACCTCCGCCTCGCCGAGTCCGAGCACCTCGACCGGCACCAGTGCCTCGCCGAGCGCCGGCGCCTCACCGAGTGCGACGGCGAGCAAGTCGGCCAGGCCGAGCCCGACCGCGTCGCAGAGCACCGTCAAGCCGACCGCCGCCAAGCCCGCGGACCCGGCCCCCAAGGCCGCCACGACGCCCCCGGCGGCCCCGGCTCCGGCCCCGGCAGCCGTCGCCGCAGCCCCCGCGCCGACCGCGAAGCCCGGACCGATCGCGCCCCCGCCACCGCCGGCGCCCGCCACCCCGCACGTCCCTCCGCTGCAGAGCGGCTGCACCCCGACCAAGCCCCAGCCCGACGAGTCGAAGGAGGCCGTCGCGGCGGCACTCACCTCGGCCGCCGGCCAGACCCGGACGCTGTTCCTCAGCAACGGCGGCACGGACAAGCTCCCGGCACTGCCGGTCAACCTGGTCAAGGCGATCGCCTGGCAGGAGAGCGGCTGGCAGTCCGGCATCCTCGCCTGCGACGGCGGCATCGGCACCATGCAGATCATGCCCGCCACGGTCAGCTGGATGAACAGCAAGTTCGGCACGACCTCCGACCCCAAGACGCTGACCGGCAACGTCCAGCTCGGCACCCAGCTGCTCGACTGGCTGGTCGCCTACTACGGCGACTCCTCGTTCGGCGGGAAGTACGAGCTCTCCCCCGACCCGGCCACCGGCCGGACGCCGTTGCTCGACCTGGTGATCGCCGCCTACAACGCCGGCGCGGGCAACGTGCACTACAACACCGTCACCGACCCCGTCACGGGCGCGACCGGCGGGAGCCTGGCCATCCCGAACCCCGGCTACGTCGCCAACGTCAAGGCACTCATGTCCAGCGCCCCCTGGAACAAGGCCGGCTGAACACGGCGAAGGGCCAGGTGGAGGCGGCGAACCGCCTCCACCTGGCCCTTCGGCGTCTCTCGTCGCCGTGCGTCAGCCTCGCGCGGCCGTCACGGCGGTGCCCAACGCCTCCTTGATGCGCGGGCCGAGGCGGGCGAAGCCCAGCTCCTTCATCGCCGCCCGCAGCAACTCCTCGTCACTGCGCTCGACTCCGTCACCGTCCAGCCACCGTACGACGGCCAGCAGTTCGTCCGCCGAGTAGGCGGTCACCGGACGGCCCGGCGTGAAGTCGGGCTTCTCGGGCCGACCGGCGGGGACGGCCTCGGCGGCCTCGGTAACCTCGGCGACGGGCTCGGGCTCGACGACCGGCTCGGCGGCTTCGACGACCTCGACCTCGACCTCGACGACCGGCTCGGGCTCGACCTCGACGACCGGCTCGACCACGGCAGCCGCTTCGACCTCGGCAACCTCGGGCTCGACGACCTCGACGACTGCAGCCGGCTCCTCGACCACGGGCTCTTCGACCACCGACGCGGACTCCGGCTCAACGGCCGCCTCCGGCTCGACGACCTCGGGCGCGGCCTCCTCGACCACAGCCACATCGACCTCGGCCGCCGGCTCGGCGACCTCGGGCACGACCGGCTCGGACTCGACCTCAGGAGCAACCTCGGGCGCGGCCTCCTCGGCCACAGCCTCGGTCGACTCGATCACGACCTCGGCGACCGGCTCCTCGACCACCGGCGCGGACTCCGGCTCAACGGCCGCCTCCGGCTCCTCGACCTCGACAACCGGCTCGACCTCAGCAACCGGCTCCTCGACCACCGACTCTTCAGCCACCGGCGCGGACTCCGGCTCGACGACCTCGACCACAGCCGCCTCGACCTCGGCCTCCGCCTCAGCCTCGACAACCGGCTCGGCCTCGGCCTGTGCCGGAACGGCCGGAGCGATGTCCACCAGGTCGTCCGCAGCGGGGGACGGTGCCGGGAGGGAGACGACGGCCGGTCGGGCCTCGGCGGGCTCCTCGGCCGTGATCTCGTCAGCCTCGACCTCGACCTCGGCCTTCGGCTCCGTCACCACATCGGCGGCCGCAACGTCAACACTCTCGGCCTCGGCCTCGGCCTTGCTCTCGGCCACCGGCTCGACGTCGGTCTCGGTCTCGACCTCAACCTCGGCCTCGGCCTCGGCCTCGGCCGCCGCCTCTTCGGCGGCCGTCTCCTCGACGAAAGCCTCCACAGCGGGCGTCTCCTCGACGGCCGTCTCCTCCCTCGCCGTCAGCCCGTCGCGCTGGCCCCCGGCCAGGGCCTGGCGGGCGCCGTAGGCAGCCTCGGCGGCGCGGCGGTCGGCGCGGGCGGTGGCGAGCTCGGCGAGCAGGTCGGCGAGGCCGGCCTCCTCCAGGGAGGTCCGCAGCGAACGGATGGTCGGGAGGCGGTAGAGCGTGCCCTCGTCCGCCGCCAGGCGCTCCACCAGGTCGATGAGCTCGGGGAACGGCAGCGCGTCCAGGTCGTGCTCGGGCAGCAGCCGGGCGAGGTCGCGCAGGCCGGTGCCGATCGCCTCGAAGGCCGCCGCGGTCCGCTCCGCCAACGGGCCGTCGGCGGGCGGGACGGGCAGGGCGCCGGAGGGGGCGAGGACGGCCCAGGCCCGGCGTTCGATCTTGGCGGAGGCGAGCGCCTCGTGCAGTTCCTCGGGCCGGGCCTTGCGGCCTCCGACGACCAGGGCGGCGGCCTGCTTGCGCAGCCCGCGGGCGCGCAGGAACGACAACTTGACGCCGTTCTCCCGGCGCCAGGCGCGGTCCGCCGTGGCGGCGACGAGCGCGTCCAGGTCGGCGTCGTACGCGGCGGCGATCAGGGTCGCGGAGGTCTGGTGGACGCGCTGGAGCGTCTCGGCGAACAGCGCCGCGACGGCGACGCTGCCGGGCACCTCGATCTTGGCATCGGCGGCCAGGGTGGTGACGGCCTCCCAGGTCTGCTGGAGGTCGCTGCCACGGAGTTCGGCGAGGGCGGTGGAGGCGGCGCGGGCGTCCTCGGGGGTGGCGACCGTGTCGACGGCGGCGTACCACGCGTGGGTCCCGGCGGTGAGGGTGAAGGCACCGAGTTCGGCGTAACGGCCGAGCTCGTCCCGGAGGCCGGTCTCCGCCGTGGCCGCCTGGCCGCGGTTCTGCTCCGGGTCCGTGGCGTCCTTGGCGTCTGCGGCGGCCTTGGCGTCTGCGGCGTCGGCGTTGCGCGAGTGAAGCACTGTCATGTTTGGTCCGGTTCTGGGCGACTTCGGCGGGGCGGGCGGCGAGGGCGACGGCGGACCGGGTGCGCACGGAGGCCCCGGCGGGAGGGGCTGGGGCGCGCGGTCGGGCTGCCGGTTGTGGAGGCCAAGAATACGGGTGCCCGTTCGAGCCTTGCACGCACCCACCGCCCGACGGGCCGGTGTGGCGTGCCACACCGCCCGCCCGGCCGCTACTCGGGAGGGCCGGGCGGGTGGTGCGGTGCGGGGCCGGGCGGGTGACCCGGTCGGCGTCGCAGCCCGTCCAGCGGGACCGAACGGCTGCGGCGACCGAGCGGCGGCCGGTAACCGGAACGAGTGAGGGTGTCAAGGCTGACCGGCGCGAGGTACTCGTGCAGCGCGGTCCGGTGCCACCACGCGCCGGTGGCCCGCAGTTCGTGCCGGTCGGTGAAACGGTAGCGGTGGAGCGTCGCCCGGACGTGGGTCGGCGGGGCGTCCGGGAAGGGGTTGTGGCGCAGCAGCCGCAGTGTGGCCGGGTCGTTCGCCAACAGCCGGGCGACGAACGGCAGGAACCAGGGCCGGGCGTACGCGGGTGAGATGGCGGCGAACCACATCAGCCAGTCCAGCCGGAGGTGGTAGGGAGCGTACTGGCGCGGAAGGCGGCGCACGTCCCCGGGCTTGCCCTTGAACCCGTACTCGTGCCAGACGGTCTGCCGGGTGACGGTGGGCTCGTCGGTGCCCTCGATCACCACCTCGTGGCGGATCCGGTTGACGCTGCCGAAGGCGCCGTAGGTGTTGACCAGGTGAAGCCGGTTGAAGGATCGGTTCATCACCTGTTCACGGGAGACCATGTTCCGGACCGGCCAGTAGCTGAGCCCGACGACGGCGACGGTCAGCGCCATCGCCAGGCCTTCGAACCAGCCGGGGGCGCCGTCGTAGGCCCGGGGGTGGACGGGCAGGCCGAGCCGGGCCGGGTCGACGGCGGCGAGGGCGAGCGCGATGGTGAGCCAGTTCAGCCAGGCGAAGTTGCCGGAGGCGACCAGCCACAGCTGGGTCACCACGACGACGGCGGCCGCGTAGGTGGCGACGGGCTGCGGGAGGAAGAGGCCGACCGGCACCACGAGCTGGGTGACGTGGTTGGCGGCGACCTCGACCCGGTGCAGCGGCGCGGGCAGGTGGTGGAAGAACCAGCTGAGCGGTCCGGGCATCGGCTGGGTCTCGTGGTGGTAGCGCAGACAGGTCAGGTCGCGCCAGCAGCGGTCGCCGCGCAGCTTGATCAGCCCTGCGCCGAACTCGACCCGGAAGGCCAGCCAGCGCATCAGCCAGAGCACCGGGAGGGGTGGGGCGACGTCCTCGTTGCCCAGGAAGGCGGCGAGGAAGCCGGCCTCCAGCAGCAGGGACTCCCAGCCGAAGGAGTACCAGGTCTGGCCGACGTTGACGATCGACAGGTAGAGCACCCAGAGCACCGCCCACAGCAGCATCGACGCCCAGAGCGGGACGGCGTCGCCCAGCCCGGCGGCCAGGGCGGCGGAGAGCACGGCGCCGGTCGCGGCGACGGCGGCGAAGAAGCGGTCGCTGTAGTGGAGGTGGAACAGGCTCGGGGCCCGGCGGAACGGCACCCGCGCGGTGAAGCGGGGCACCGGAAGCATGCCCTCGGCGCCGATCAGGGCCCGGAACTGGGCGGCGGCGGCCACGAATCCGGTCAGGTAGACGGCGGCCAGCAGCCGTTGCACGAGGACTCGGCTCAGCCCGTACTCGGGTGCGGCGAACCAGTCGGCGAACCACTCCATGCGGCCCATGCCTACCATCGACGGTCGGCCCTCGGCGCCCGTCCGGGGTACCGGGGCGGCCGGTTCACCCGCGCGGCGGCCGGGCGGGAGTCAGCGGGCTGCGGCGACGGCGGGGCGGCGGTTCGGGCGGGGCGACCTGGCGACGGGGCGGCGGCTGCGGCGACCCCTCGGGAGGGCACCGTGGCGGGGAGCCTCTCCTCGGGGGTGAGAGGCGCCCCACCACGGCGGCGGGGTCGGCGGCGGGGTCGGCGGGCGTGGCGTCGGTCGTGGCCGGGCCGGCGATCGGAGCGGAGCAGGGGCGGAACGGTCGCGGCGGGCCGGGCCGGGCCGGGCCGGGCCGGCGGCAGTGGACGTGGCTGCGGACGTGGCTGCGGCAGCAGCAGTGGTCGTGTCAATGGCCGTGTTCGTGAAGTGGGGGACGGGTGGGCCGGGCCGGGCTCAGCCCGGGAGGATCAGTCCGGTCTCCCCGGCGGCGAGACCCTGGCGGCCGGCGCCGACACCGCTCTGCTGGAGCCGGTCGACCAGCAGCGCGGCCAGCGTGCCCAGCTCCTCCTCGGTGCGGGACTGCGCGGTGACGTCCATGCCGACGACGAGGACGCCGCTCACCTGGCCGGTGCGCACGACCCGCTGCGGGGTGCAGGTGAAGCTGAAGATCTGGTGGATCCGCTGGGCGTCCGGCCGGGTGGTCCGGAAACGGACGTCGTTCAGGACGGTGGCCCGACCGGTGTGGTAGGCCTCGGCGACCACCTGCGGCAGCCCGGCCGCGGCGAGCTGCGGGTAGGCCTGGTCGATCGAGCCGTGGGCCGCCGCGCCGAAGACCTCGGCGTGCTGCGGGTTGACGTAGCGGAGCTCGTGGTCGGGACCATGGGTGAGCATGATCGGGAACGGCGAGCCGTCGAAGGCCGCGAACATCTCCTGCTGCTGGGCGATCAGGTGGTCGCGCAGCCGGATCTCGGAGAGCAGCGCCTCGGCGAGGTGCTGGATGTCGCGCAGCCGCTCGCGGCCCCACTGGCGGGGTTCACGGTCGAGGACGCAGACGGTGCCGATGACGGTGTTGGTGTCGTCGACCAGCGGGGCGCCGAGGTAGGCGCGCACCCCCAGCTCGTCGACGACCGGGTTCCCGGAGAACCGGGGGTAGGCGAGGATGTCGTCGAGCGCCAGCGGGGAGCGCTGGGCCACCACGTGCGGGCAGAAGCCGTGGCTCAGCGGCATCTCCCGGGTGGGGAGGTCGAAGGCGATGCCCCGGTCGGCCCAGGAGGACCCGCTGTCGCCCGGGACGTCGACGGAGTTTGGCGGAATGAAGAGCCCCCGGAACATCTGCCGCTCGTCGTTGATGAAGTTGACCATCGCGATGGGGGCGCGGGTGATGCTGGCGGCCAGGTGAGCGAAGCGGTCGAAGGCCTCGTCCACGGTGGGTTCGTTGAGACCCAGGCTGCGCAGCCTGCGGGTCCGCTCGGACTCACCGGCGGCACCCGGGAACTGGCCTTGAGTGCTCATCACATCAGTCATGGCGCACATGTAATCAGACGTCCGGCGCGATCGGCGCTCCCGGCCCACTCGGGCCACATTGCTGATGGACAGTCAAATCAGCACGTGGACGACCGTCCGGCGGGACGGAAAGTGGGGAACGATCATTCCCCCGTTGCGGCGCTTTTCAATCCTCCGGCGTCCTCGGGGGATCCGTTCGCGCCAATCCAAGATCGACTCTGGAGAGGTCCGGATCGCCATACGACAATGAGCCCTGCCGAAAATACGGACGGTGTCCGTCAGGATCCCGTCTCGCACTTCCGCACGCACCGGCTGCATCGGAGCGACCGGCCGCCACCTCATCAACCCCCACCCTTGGACGGCCGGAGCGGATCGGCTGCACGGACGGAGGCACGACCACCCCGGAACCGAGAGGACCCAGCATGGCGATGGACTACTTCACCGACGAACGACACGAGAGCCTGCGCGCGGAGGTACGTGAGTTCGCGGAGAAGGAAGTGCGTCCGCAGGTGGCCAGAATGGAGGCCGACCGCACGGTCGAGGTCGAGCTCTCCCGCGAGATCGCCCACCGCGGCTGGATCGGCGCCACCATCCCGCGGGCGTTCGGCGGGCTCGGCCTCGGCCACCTCGCGAAGACGGTCATCGTCGAGGAACTGGCCCGGGTCAGCGGCGCGATGGGCGCGATGACGCAGGCCTCCCAGCTCGGCGTCGCCAAGGTCATCCATTTCGGCTCCGACACCCAACGCCGGTACTGGCTGCCCCGGTTCGCCTCCGGCGAGGTGCTGCCGACGATCGCCGTCACCGAGCCGGACTCGGGCGGGCACGTGCTCGGCATGACCGGCACCGCGCGGCGCGAGGGCGACGAGTACGTGCTCAACGGCCGCAAGTGGTTCGTCGGCAACTCCCACATCGGCGACGTGCACGGCGTGGTGCTCCGCACCGGCGAGGGCACCAGGGGCCTGTCCGCGTTCCTGGTCGAGAGCACCCGCCCGGGCTTTCGCACCGGCAGCCTCGGCTCGCAGAGCGGCCTGCACGGCTTCAGCTTCGGCGAGATCGTCTTCGAGGACTGCCGCATCCCCGCCGCCAACCGGCTGGGTGAGGAGAGCCAGGGCCTGGACGTCGCCTACTCCTCCTCGACCCTGTACGGCCGGCTGAACCTGGCCGCCGTCGCACTCGGCATCCACACGGCGATCGTGGAGGACACCGTGCGGTTCGCCGAGGGGCGGACGCTGTACGGCAAGCCGCTCTCCCAACTTCCCAACATCGCTCTCAAGTTGGGCGAAATGCAGTCCCGACTGATGACCGCCAAGCTGGCCGCCTACCACGCCTCGCACCAACTGGACCACGGCCGGCCCTGCGACGCCGAGCTGATGAACGCCAAGCTGATCAACACCGAGTACGCGCTGGACTCCGCACGGAACGCGATGGAGATCCACGCCGCCCGGGGCCTGCAGGCCGAATTCCACATCGAGCGCTACCTGCGGGACGCCACCCACATCTACCCGCCGGCCGGCACCTCCGACGTCCAGCGGCTGCGACTCGGCCAGGTGGCCTCGGGCACGTACGGCAAGCAGTGGTCGGCGGAGCTGTCCGACCTCACCAGCTGGGCCTGGACCGAACTGGCCCAGCGGGAGGCCCGGCTGGAGGCCGACGCCGCACGCGCGGCCGGCGCCGCCCTGCTGCACATGCCACTGGCGGGCTGAACCACCGTTCGGAGGCGCCCGAGCCGCCCGGAACCGGCCCACGCCCGGTCCCCGGCCCGCCTCGGACTTCCCGTACTTGACCTGTTCCTGACGGCTTCCCGGAGACCTCCCCTCAGGCCCCCGGGACCCCGCCGACGATCGGGACCACCCTCCTGACCAGCGACGACCCGCCACCCGGCGGTCGTCGGACCGGCTCGAAACCGTGTCACCATCCGCTTACATATCGTCAGTTGATATTGCGACAGGGCCTCCTGGGGCTGATAGCGTGCCTGACGTCGGCGGCCGTGCTGCAACCCCGCTCGGACGGTGACACCACGTCACCTCGTCCGGCCCCCGCCGGGCACCGCCGGCCGTGGCGCTCCGAGACCCCGGTCGGACCGCACACGAGCGAACCCGCCGTCGGCCCTGCACCAAGGAATCAGATGCCAGGCATACCGGCCCCGCGCACGGGCCACCGCGCCGGCCGGTCCGGCTCGCTCCGCCGCTCTCTCCTCGCCCTCGTGCTGGTCCCCTGCCTCGGCCTCGCCGCCACCTGGGGCTACGCCGTCTACCTGCTGCGCGGCTCCGGCCACCGGATCGCCCTGGCCGGCGTCAGTGCGGCCGTCGCCGTCGTCCTGCTCTGGAGCCTGGCCCGCGGCGTACGGCTGGCCCGGGCGGTGTCCGCCCGGCTCCTCGGCCTGCGGGCCGACACCCTCTCGCTGGCCCAGCACGAGATCCCCCAGGTGGTCGGCCGGCTCCGGGCCGGCGAGTCCGTCCCACCGCCGCCCGCCTGGACCCCCTCCCGGCGCCTCGGCGACGAACTCCAGCAGACCGCCGAGGGCCTCGCCGCCGTCCGCACCGCCTCCCTCACCGCCATCGTGCACCAGGCCCAGGGCCGCGAGGGAACGAAGAAGGTCTTCCTCAACATCGCCCGCCGCACCCAGATCCTGCTCCACCGTCAGATCAGCATGCTGGACGCGCTGGAGCGCGAGCACGAGGACCCCGAGCTGCTGCGCGAGCTCTTCGCCGTCGACCACCTCGCCACCCGGATGCGGCGCAACGCCGAGAACCTGGTCATCCTCGGCGGCGCGCTGCCCGCCCGGCGCTGGCGCAACGCCGTCCCGATGGTCAACGTGCTGCGCAGCGCCGTCTCGGAGACGGAGAACTACTCCCGGGTGGTCGTCCAGGGAATCCCGCGCGCCTCGCTCGGCGGACGGGCCGTCGCCGACGTCATCCATCTGATCGCCGAGCTGATCGAGAACGGCACCACCTTCTCGCCGCCCTACAGCAAGGTGCAGGTCTCCGCGCAGGAAGTCCCCAGGGGGCTGGCCGTGGAGGTCGAGGACCGCGGCCTCGGGATGAGCACGGACGAGTACGAGCGGCTCAACGCGTACCTGGCCGACCCGCCCGAGCTGGACGTCTCCGCGCTCGGCGACGACCTGCGGCTCGGCCTCTTCGTGGTGGCCAGGCTGGCCACCCGGCACCACATCCAGGTCACCCTGCGGTCCTCCCCCTACGGCGGGACGCGGGCCGTCGTGCTGGTGCCGTCGGCGCTGCTGGAGCAGGCGGAGCAGGCCCCGTCCGTGGCCGGCCTGCCGTCCGGCGCCCGGGTGACCCGGACGCCGGTGGCGGAGGCCGACCGGGCCCGGGACGGCGGGGGCAGCGGGGTCGGGGTCGGGGTCGGCGGGGAGTCTCCGGGGGCGCTCGGCGGGGTGCTCGGCGGGGTGCCGGGCACCGGGACGACCGCTGGCGCCCCGGATCCGGCGGCGGCTCCAGCGGCTGCCGTGCCACCGGCTGCGCCGGCGGCCGGTGCGGGAGGCACCGTAGGAGGCGCCGTAGGAGGCGCCGTAGGAGGCGCCGCGGGGGAGAACGGCGGCCGGGTGGTCCTCGGGGAGCTGCCGGCCCAGTACCGAAAAGGCGGCGACCCGGGTGACGGCGGCCCCGCCGTCTGCGGCCCGCCGGTGGGCTCGCCGATCCCCGGGCTGCCCGATGCGGTGGTCGTCCCCCGGTCCGCGCCGCCCCGGCGGTACGGGAGCCCGGCGGACGAGCCCCCGACCGGGTTCGCGGACGGGTTCGCGGACGGGTTCGCGGGGGGCGCTGTCCCGGGCGGCGGGGTGCCGAGGGGCGGTGGCGCCGTCGCCGGAGGTGCTGTCGTCGGGGACGCCTCCGAGAGCCGGCGGTACGTGGGCCCCCCGTGCGCGGGTCCACAGGGTGAGCCGTGGGACGGCGTGGTGGAGAGTCACCCGGCCTACCCCGGAACGCCCACCCACGAGCGCGTCCCGCCGGTCCGCTCGGACCACGGCCCGGACGGCCACCTTCAGACCCCGCCCGTCCTCCCCCGGCGGGTGCGCAACGCCAGTCTCGCGGAGCAGTTGCGCGCGGCACACGTGACCGCCGCCATGACGCCGCCGGACGCCTGCCCGGCCACCGCTCCGGCCGGCAGCTCCTCGACCGCCGAGGACCGGACACCGGAGGGTTCCCGCACCACCATGGCCGCCATCCAGCGCGCCACCCGGGCCGCCCGCGCCGCCGACCAGGAACCGGACGCCCCGAGCGACCCTCCCCTACCGCCCACCCCGGCCACGCCTCCCGCACCTCCCGCAGCCAAGGAACACCAGTGATGACGCAGCAACCCGACGCTCAGCGCGATCTCAACTGGCTGCTGGACCAGCTGGTGGCGCGGGTCCCGGAGACCCGGCACGCCGTCGTCCTCTCCGAGGACGGCCTGCTGCTCGGCCTCTCCCGCGGCCTGCCCCGCGCCGATGCCGAGCACCTCTCCGCCGTCGCCTCCGGCTTGCAGAGCCTCGCCCGCGGTGCCGGCCACCGCTTCGACGGCGGCCGGGTCCGACAGACCGTGATCGAGATGGACCGTCTGTTCCTCTTCGTCGCCAACGCCGGCCAGGGCGCCCGGCTCGCCGTGCTGACCGGCGAACTGGTCGACGCGGGGCTGATGGCCTTCGAGATCAACATGCTGGTCAAGCAGGTCGGCCAGTACCTCTCCGCAGCGCCGCGCAGCGACACCGGCCCGGTCGACATGGGCGGCGGTGCGTGACCGCCGGCGCCGAGGAGGTCTGGTTCTTCGACCAGGACGCCGGCCATCTCGTCCGGCCCTATGCCATCACCAACGGCCGCACCGGCCCGGTCCGTGACGGTTTCGCACTGATCACCCTGGTGGTCACCGCCGACCCGCGTACGGACACCACCCGGCTGTCGCCCGAACCGGCCGCGATCATCGACCTCTGCCGCGAACGCCCGCTGGCCGTCGCCGAGATCGCAGCCGGACTGGACCTGCCGGTGAGCGTGGTCAAGGTGCTGCTGGACGATCTGTCGGAGGCCCGCCTGATCCTCACCCGGGCGCCCGTTCGACTCGCGGAAGCACCGGACGTCTCACTGATCCAGGCCGTGATCGAGGGCGTCCGCCGGCTCTGACCGGTCGGTCCGCCCTCGACTCCCCCCGGCCGCGCTCCGGCCGGCCCCGCGCAAGCGCTTCCAGTTCCCCTTCAGGAGACCAGAATTGACGATCCGGAGCCTGGTGCCGGGCGCGGTCAAGATCCTCGTCGCCGGCGGCTTCGGCGTCGGCAAGACGACCATGGTCGGCTCGGTGAGCGAGATCGCACCACTGCGGACCGAGGAACGGATGACCCGTGCCAGTATCGGGGTCGACAGCCTCGACGGCGTCCGGGACAAGTCCGCCACCACCGTCGCGATGGACTTCGGCCGGATCACCGTCCGCGAGGACCTGGTGCTCTATCTCTTCGGCACACCCGGCCAGTTCCGGTTCTGGTTCATGTGGGACGACCTGGCACTGGGCGCACTCGGCGCGATCGTCCTGGCCGACACCCGACGGCTCGAATCCAGCTTCGCCGCCGTCGACTTCTTCGAACAGCGCGGGATCCCGTTCGCCGTCGGCGTCAACTGCTTCCACGGGCGGCGCGACTGCACCCCCGAGGACGTCCGCCGGGCCCTGGACCTGGATCCCGCCGTCCCCGTCGTCCTCTGCGACGTCCGCGAGCGGAACTCCAGCAAGGACCTGCTGCTCACGCTGCTCGACCGGGTCCACCGGGAGGCCCTCGCCGGTCGACGGTGAGGGCCGGGGCGGTGGCCGGCTGTCCGGGTGGTGCCGGGAAGACGGCCGGGGTCAGACGGCGGCCGGAACCGTGGACGCGGCCGGGGCGGCCGGAGTGAGCTTGAGCTCCTCCAGGGCCCGGACCAGCGGGGCCAGTTCCGGCGTCTCGGTGGCCTTCGCGAGCGTGGCCTCCAGAGTGACGTCGTGCACGGGCCGGGCGGCCTGGAGCAGCTGGCGGCCCTGCGGGGTCAGCTCGGTGTAGATGCCGCGCCGGTCGTCCACACAGAGGAAGCGGCTGAGCAGGCCCCGGTCCTCCAGCCGCGTCACCAGTCGGGTGGTCGCGCTGCTGCTGAGGGCCGCCGCCCGGGCCAGCTGCTGCATCCGCATGTGCCAGCCGTCCTGCCGCGAGAGTGCGTCCAGCACCGTGTACTCGACCACCGAGAGCTGGTGCTGGCTCTGGAGCGCCTTCTCCAGCGCGGCGTCGATCAGGCCGTGCAGAGCGGCGAGCGTACGCCAGCCGCAGGCGCGGATCTCGGCGGCATCGTCGTGGATACCCATGGCTCGCCCTTCTCTTCCCTGTCCCGGCCCGGACCCCGGCCCGAGCTCGTACGCGAACTCGGACCCGGCGCCGGAGCGGACCCCGTGGCCGGTCGGCAGACCGGCCGGTCGTTTGTCCGGCCCTGGTCGACGGTATTACGACCGGTCGAACGTTTTCCCGTCCCCCCAGTATGCCATTCGACGCGTTTTACCTGCCTGTGCAAATACTTTCTTATGACCCAGGCTTGACCTGATCCCGCCGTTGCCAGCCCCCCGCGCAGAGCGCCGAGGCCAGCTCCTCGCCGTAGCAGGCCGCTGCCAGCCACGCGGTGGTGAACGCGGCGTGGTCGTCCGCCACGATCCGGCCGAAAACGTCCCGGGGGTGGTCCGCCGCCGCCGCGCGGAGCGCGTCCAGCAGGGCGGCCCCCGTCGCCAGGCCGGCCGCGCGCAGCTCCGCCCTGCCGGTGTCCGCCCGGCCCGCGCCGAGTGCGAGCCCCTGCCGCCCGCCGGTCACCGCCTGCTCGACCCGGCGGGCCAGCAGGTGGACCGGAGCAGCGGGCCCGGCCGGGGCGGCCGGGCCGGCGAGGGTGTCCGGGACGGCTGGAGCGATGGTGGTGGCGAGGGTGAGATCGGCGGTCTGCAGCCGTTCCAGGCCCAGGTTGACCCGCGCCGCCCGGTCGGCGGGCAGAGCGAGGGCCGGCTCCCCCGTCTCGGGCCCGGCGGGCGGCACGCCCACCGCGAGCAGCCGCAGCTCCGGGCGCTCGGCACGCTCCAACCGGCCGATCACCCGCAGCCGCAGGCCCGGCGCGGTGGCGAGCAACGCCAGGTTGCCCCGGTACGCCAGTCCGGGGTGGTCGTGGGCCGCGTGCAGCGCGACCACCAGCCCCGCGCAGTCGGCGAGCAGCTGCGGCGCGCCGCCCGGCCCGTACGGGGCGGCGCCGAGCAGTGTGACGTCCAGGAACAGCAGATCGCTCCCGGCCGGCCTGGTCTCGTACGGCAGCGCCGCCGCTGCCAGGGCCCGCTCCACCTGGGCGGCCGGGGGCTCCGCCCAGAGCCCGGCGACCGGCTCGGCCGTCCACGCCGCACCCGAGGCCCGGACCGCCCGGACCGAGCTGCCCGCGCCGAGCCGGCCGGTGGCGGACCGCGTCGCCCCCTGGACGGCCAGCCCGGCCCGGGTGAACTCGCGATGGCTGAGCAACGCGTCACCCAACCGGACCGCCCGGTTCCCGGCCCCGACCGCCTGCGGTGCGGCGGTGGTCGGGTCGGCGTGCGGCATGACCTCCGCGACGGTGCTCAGCCGACCGGTGGCATCCACCGCCCAGGTCAGCACTCCGGCGTGGGTGGCGGTCAGGACCGGTTCGGCG
The DNA here is from genome assembly GCF_042882445.1 of Kitasatospora sp. NPDC058218. NCBI lineage: Bacteria > Bacillati > Actinomycetota > Actinomycetes > Kitasatosporales > Streptomycetaceae > Kitasatospora > Kitasatospora sp. NPDC058218. The sequence goes on from NZ_JBHVWC010000028.1 coordinate 77,900, forward strand.
AACAACCCGTACAGCCGCAGCCCGCCCGCCTCGCGGTAGGCCTGGCGGGCGGTGCCGCGCAGCACGGCGAGGTCACCGCGCCCGGCGGTCGGGGCTGCCGGGGTCGGGGCCACCGTGGTCGGGGCTGCCCCGGTCAGGGCCGTGGTCAGGTCGAGCAGCTCGCGCAGGCCGGCGACCAGGGCGGCGAGCCGGTGGTCCGGTTCACCCGAACGAGCCGCCCGGACCTGGGTCACCACGGCGACCGCCGCGGCGGCCGGCCGGTGGAGCCCGGCGAGCCGGGCGCGGTGGGCGGCGCGCAGCAGCTCCGCCTGGAGCACGGCACCGGCTCCGCCCACCCCCGCCGCCAGGACGGCCGCCGCGGCGCGGTGCAGGTGGCGGACGGCGGCCTGCTCCGCCGGGGTGAGCGGGCCGCCGGCGCGGGAGTCGGGGACGGTGTCCGCGGCGGTGCCCGAGCCGGCGTCGGGGGCGGTGTCGGGGGAGGCGGGCGCTTCCGGTTCCCCTTCCGGGCCTGCGTCGGGGCCCGGTTCGGTGCCGGTGTCCGGGCCCGGTTCGAGGTCCGCGTCGGCGAGGCGGCAGACCGTGACGGCCGCCGCCCGGTGCACGCAGGCAGGCGCCAGCAGACAGCCGCAGCGGACGTCGGCCGGGCCCCGGACCACTCCGCCCGGCGCGTGCAGCACGAGCGCCGTCTCCTCGTCCACCTCGATCCGCCACTCGTCGCCGGACCGCTGCACCGGCCGCTCCGCCAGCTTGGCGGCCGCTCCGTCCAGCCGCTTCTGCAGACGGGCCGACAGGCCCGCCACCACCTCGGCGACCACCTCCGGGCGGACGGCCGGCCAGGCCGCGCCGGACGGCGGACTCTGCTGCTCTGTCATCGGACCTTCTCCCCCACCCAGCGGGCCAGTTCGAGCGGGCTCAGCGCCGCCACGGGCATCCCGGCCGCGACCAGTTGGCCCGCGACCGCCTTCGAGTAACGTGCCGTCCCGCTGTCGTCCAGCGCGGCACAGCCGAGCAGGTGGCAGCCGGAGTCAACCAGTGCGCGGGTCTGCGTCAGCAGCCCGCCGATCGGGCCGCCCTCCTCGAAGTCGCTGATCACCGCGACCAGCGTCCGGGAGGGCACCGTCACCAGCTCCCGGGCGTACTTCAACCCGGTGGCGATGTGGGTGCCGCCGCCGATCCGTACCTCCAGGAGCAGACCCAGTGGATCCTCCACCCGCTCGGTCAGATCGACGACCTCGGTGGAGAAGGCGACGAAGTGGGTGCTCAACGCCGGCACCCCGGCCAGGATCGAGGCGGTCAGCGCCGCCCAGACCGTGGACGACTCCATCGACCCGGACACGTCGACGACCAGGATCAGCCGCCAGTCGGCCGCCTGGCGGGCCCTGGTGCGGAAGACCGGACGCTCGGGGACGATCACCGTGCCGGCGCCCGGCTCCCCCGGACGGGCCGGGCGGGCGGTGGCGAGATTGGCGCGGATCGTCCGGTCGAGGTCCAGCCCGCCGCCGGGCCGCCGGCTCGGACGCGGCACGCTGATCCCGGTGAGCGCCGGGCGGAGCCTGGTCGCCAGCTCCCGGGTGAGCTCGTCCACCAGGCGCCGCACCAGCGGGCGCAGCCCGGCGATCCGCGCCTCGGGCAGGCCACCGGCGTGCTCCAGCACGGTGCGGAGCAGGTCGACGGACGGGCGGACGGCGCCCGGGTCGATCGCGTCCAGCGCGTCCGTCCGGCCCTGGCCCACGGCGGCGGCGAGCACCTCCTCGCGGATGCCCGGTCCGAACAGCGCGGTCAGCTCCTCGGACCACTCGCGCACTCCCGGGTAGGGCGCCTCGCGGCCGCCCCGGTTGCCGCCGGCGCCGCCCCGGCCGTCCAGGCCGGGGCCGGATCCCTCGCCGTGCCCGGTGCCGTACAGCTCGTCGAGCGCGGTGGCGAGCCGGGCGCCCCGCCCACCGAGGCCGCCGTTGCCCGGCCGACCGAGCAGCAGCCGCCAGCGCTCGGCGGGCGCGAGCGCATGCGAAGCGGGCTCGGAGGTGGCCCGCCCCGGGGTGCCCCGTCCCGGGCCGGCTGCTTCGGGGCTGGGCCGGACGGGGTGCTCCGGTGCGGCCGCCGGCCCGGCGAGCGGCCCGTCCGTCGGCCCGGTGAGCGGCTCCGGGAGCAGAGCGCGCCGGTCCAGCGCGGCGCGGGCGGCGAGGTCCGCGCGGGCCCAGGCGGCGAGCAGCTCGGGCGCGACCGTGTCCGGCAGGGCGTGCAGGCGGCTGCCGAGACGCTCCTCGACCAGCGTCAGCAGCCGGTCGCGCGCGGCCGGGGAGAGGGCGTCGAAGCCGCCGCGCAGCGCGGGCAGCCGGTCCAGGAAGGCGGTGTCCGGCAGGGCGGTGACCCGCTCCAGCACCGGTTCGAGCACCTCGGGGGCGGTGGCGAAGAGCCCCTCGGCCGCCGTCAGCAGACCGACCAGCGAGCGGCCGAGGGCCTGCCGGGTACCGGTGTCGGTGGCCCCGTCGACCCAGGAGGCCGCGCGGCCGCCGAACGCCGTCGGACTGTCCTGCCCGAGCAGCACCCGCACCGCACCGGCCGCTCCCCGGACCAACGGGCTCCCGCCGTCGGCGAGTTCGGTCAGCGTGTGGCCGAGGCGCACTCCACCGGACAGGTCGGCCCGGCGGGCCAGCTCCACCAGGGCCCGGGCGTCGGCGGGATCGTCCGACCCGCCCAGCCCCTCCAGTTGGCGCACCGCCGCCTCGGTCAGCAACTCGCCCGCCGCCACCAGCGCGTCGAGCCACCCTTCGGGCCGCCCGGCCGGCCCGGCCGACGGACGGCCCTCGGGCAGGGCCGCAGCAGCCTCGCCGGCGGACCGGACGGGATCCGACGGGCCGTCCGTCCGTTCCTCGCTCCCACCCTCGGACCGGGCCGGCCCGACCTCGGGCGCCAGGCCGGGGACATGACCGGCGACGAGACGGTCCAGCAGGGCCAGGGCGTCCAGGAGTTCGGGGAGCGTGCCCGACTGCGGGAGGACGGCCGTGAGCTGGGCGAGGCGGGTGTCGGCGAGCGCGGGCAGCCCGCAGGCGGCGGCGTCGGCGAGGCCCTGGAGCACCTCGCGCGCGGTGGGGCCGTCGACCTGCTGCTCGCGGCGCAGCCGTTCCCGCAGCGCGCCCTCGGCCGCCTGGACCGGGGTGACGCCGCGGGTGCCGGCGATCGTCAGCATGGCGGCGACGGTCGGGGTCCAGTGCACCCGCCAGCGGGCGCCGAGCGTCTCGGTGCCGCCCGCCCCCACCCCGGACACCGGTTCGCCGTACGGAACGCCGCAGGCGGCGAGGCGGTGCAGGAGCAGATCGCGGCGGCGGTCGAGGGGTGAACGCAGCGGATCGAGCCGTAGTTCGCGCGGGGCGGCCTCGGCGGTGTCGCCCGGGCCGGGGAGGCCGAGTTCGGTGAGGGCCGCCTCGATGGCCGGCGCGAGACCGCTGCGCGGGGCGCCGGGTGCGGCCCGGCCGGTCCGGGTGCCGACCAGGACCCGCTCCAGCGCACGGGCGACGGCCCGGCCCCGGCCGTACGGCTCCCCCTGGGCGAGGACGGTCTGCACCGCCTCGACCAGCTCGCCCCGGCCAGGGGCGGCCAGCCCGCGCAGCCGTGCGAGGTCCCCGGCGAGCCGGACGATCTCGCGGGCGTCGGCCGGGCCGGAGGGGTGGTCCTGGGCGCGCAGCGCCTGGCAGATGCGCACCGCGGTGCCGGTCAGCGCGTCGGCGAGCCGCTCCCGGTCCCCGCCCGCGTCGAGCACCGTGTGCTGCCACTCGGGGTCGCGGATGCCCGCCGGGTAGCCGGAGCGGGCGTCGAGCAGCGGGTAGGTGTAGGGGATCAACGAGACGACGTGGCCGCCGTCCCCGTTCTCGCCCTCGCCCTCGGGATCAGCGCCGAGGGTGGCCGCGTCCGCGTCGTCGAGCAGCGCGGGCGCGTGGAACGCCCCGACGACGGCGGCGACCCGGCGTCCGTCGGCTGCGGCGGCCCTGATGCGCGAGCGCATCCAGGCCTCGCGCCGCAGGTCGTACGGGTCGACGCCGTCGGCCTCCGCCGCGTCGCGGCGCATCGCCCAGCCGACCAGCAGCGCGGCGCGGCGGACGGCCTCCGGGGTGGACCCGGGGGCGGCCGTCTCGACCAGGCGGTCCCAGAGGTCCTCGTCGTCCCGCCCGGTGAGCCGGTGGCGCAGCGCGTCGGCGACGCCGGGGCGGCCGCCCGCCGCCGGGCGCCCGGCCGGGCGGCGGGCCTCGGCCCGCCGGGCGAGCGGCAGGTCGCACGCGAGGGCCGGCACGCCGTTGCGGCGGGCCCAGCGCAGCGCGGCCAGCTCCGGGGAGAAGTCCGCGAACGGGTAGAAGGCGAGCCCGGCGGCCCCCGCCCCGGCCCCCTCCCCGGCACCGTCCTCGGACCGGCCGGGGGCGGCGGCGAGGGCGACGGGCGCCGTGGTGGACTCGTCGGCCAACCAGCCCAGCCAGGGCTGGAACTCGGCGGGCAGCTCGACCAGCACCACCTCGGGCCGGGCCGCGTCGAGCAGCGCGGGCACCACCGCGCTGAGCGACGGCGCATGGTGCCGGACCCCGATCAGGTAGGGCCCGGGCCTGCCGACCCCCGAGGCGGCCAGCCGCGCCGCCTCCGCCTCGACGACCCCGCGCGGGTCGCCGTGGTCGCCGGGGTCACCGTGGTCGCCGGGGTCACCGTGGTCGCCGGACGTGGCGGGGCCGCCCGACCACCCGGGCTCGCCACGGTGCGCTCCCCCGGTACCGGGCCCGCCGGACACCGCCCCGCCCGGTGCGACACCGCCGGGCATCACCGCGCTGCTCCTCGTCATCGCCTCACGCCTCCAGGGCCGAACGCAGGTCCCAGAGCATGCGCCAGGTGGCGGCGCCCTGTTCGGCACGGCGGCGGACCGGGCCGTCCCAGTAGCCGAGCAGCCGGGCGGCGTCGGCCGGGTCGTCCTTGCGGACGACGCCGATCAGCTGACCGGGCAGCCGCCCGAGGAGATCCCCGCCGTCGGGGAGGTAGGCGGCGCTGACGCCCAGCGCGGTGGCCACCGAGACCGCCTCGGCGGTGCTCATCACGGTGGACGGCCGCTCGACGTCCCAGCCCTCGGTGGAACGGCCGGTGCGCAAGTCCCGGAAGGCGGTGACCAGTGCCTCCAGCACCGCGTCGTCCACCGCGTACGCGGCGCCGGCCCGGGCGACGGCGGCGGTGGACTGACGGCGGACCAGCTCGACCTCGGCGGCCAGGCTGCCGATCGGGCCGACGGTCTCGAAGTTGAACCGCCGCTTGAGGGCGGCGGACATCTCGCTGACGCCCTTGTCCCGCAGGTTGGCGGTGGCGATCAGGGTGAAGCCTGCGGCGGCGTGCAGCTGGCCGTCCGGGCTGCCCGCCAACTCGGGTACGGCGATGCGCCGTTCGGAGAGCAGCGAGACCAGCGCGTCCTGCACCTCGGGCAGGCAGCGGGTGACCTCCTCGACCCGGGCGACCGCACCGGCGGTCATCGCGGTGAGCACCGGCGAGGGCACCAGGGCCTCCCGGCTGGGCCCCTTGGCCAGCAACAGGGCGTAGTTCCACCCGTACTTGAGCTGGTCCTCGGTGGTGCCGGCGGTGCCCTGGACGGTGAGCGCGCTGGTGCCGCAGACAGCGGCGGCGAGCAGTTCGGAGAGCATCGACTTGGCGGTGCCGGGCTCGCCGACGAGCAGCAGGCCGCGCTCCCCGGCGAGGGTGACGACACAGCGCTCGACCAGCGCCCGCTCGCCGACGAACTTCTGCTCGACGGCCAGGCTCTTCCGCCCGGCCTTGAGCTTCTCGCCGCCGCTGCCCATCACGAAGGTGACCACGGCGCGCGGGGTGAGCCGCCAGCCGGGCGGGCGCGGGCCGGAGTCGTAGGCGGCCAGGAACTCCAGTTCGGCGGCGTACTTCTCCTCGGGCGGGACGATCTGCCGGGCCGTGGAGTCGGCGGGCTGGTCCTTCACGGCGGTGCTCATCGGCGGGCCTTCCTGCGCTTGCTGGTGCGGAGCTCTTCGTAACCGGGGACGTCCCCGTCGCCGACCCGCTGCCAGGCCCGGGCGAACAGCTCCGGGACGGACAGGTGCGGCAGGACGGCGTGGTGGGTGGGCAGTTCGTACAGACCGGCCTTCCAGGTCTCCGCCGGCAGGCCGGGGGCCTTGGCCTCCTGCCAGCCGCCGGGCAGGAAGAGGCTGCGGCCGGCCCGGGCCCGCTTGGCCTCCAGCACCAGGTCGGTGGCGGCGAGTTCGGCCCGGGCCCGCTTCAGCCGGGCGGGCTTCCAGCCCGTCCAGCGGGCGACGTTGCGGTCCGTCGGGTCGGGCAGGGCGAGCAGTTGGAGGTAGAGCGCGGCGGCGTCCGCGCCGAGGCCGCGGGCGGCGGCCACCTCGGCGACCAGCCGGTCCGCGCTGAGCTGCGGGTTCTGCGCCCAGCGGGCCGCCCCGGCAGCGGCACCGGCACCCGCGGCACCGTCCGCCGCCGGGTCGGACGCGAGCTCCACCGGCGTCACCAGGCGCTCCAGTTCGCCGCCCAGGATCGCCGCCAGCGCGGGCCGCTGGCTCCCGAACCAGTAGTCGGCGCAGAGCCCGTCCAGCAGTTCCAGCAGCGGGTCGTCGCCGCCGGTGAGCCCGGCCGGACGCAGCCAGGCGTGCTCGTCGTCGCCGTAGCCGGGGGCGAGGACGAGGGCGTCCCCGCAGCGGACCAGGCCGTCGGCGTCTGCGCCGCCCTCGGCCGGCAGGCCGTAGCGGGTGCGCAGCAGCGGGGACAGCTTCTCGTTCTTGGCGGTGCGGTGCAGGTCGTAGCCCAGCAGCAGCCCCGGGTCGGCGAGCCGGCCGCGCAGCGCGGCGACGGCCTGCGGCAGCAGCGGGCGCAGCGGGCTGTCGGCGGGCAGGTGGTAGGCGAGCCAGCGCAGGGCGTCGACGGCTCCGCCCAGGCCGGCGTTGCCGGGCAAGGCGTCCGGGTCGTCGGCGAGCAGGCGCACCGGCCCGCCGTCCTCGTCGGCGCGCACCCGGTAGCCGGTGGTGCGGCTGAGCCAGGGCGTCCGGGCGGGGTTGAGGACCTCCTCGATGTGCTCGATGCCGACGCCGCTGACGGCGGCCTGGGCGTCCTCGGGCAGGGTGACGAGCTTTCCGAACCGCTCCGTCCACCGCCCGGCCCCGGCGGCGGTGTCCGGCCCCTCCGTCCAGAGGGCCTTCGGGTCGGCGGGCAGTAGCGCCGTCCAGACGGCGGTGAGGCCGGTCCGGTCGCGGCCGCGCAGCCAGTCGCGGGCGGCCCGGGCCTCGGTCGACTTGAGGCCGTACTCCTTGAGCCGGTCGGCGGGGAGCACGTTGCCGTACCACTGGAAGAGGGTGTCTGTGGGGCTGAGCAGCAGGGCGGCGCGGGTGGCGCCGATGCCGGTCAGCCCGCCGAACGCGGCGGCCTGCTCGGGCTCCCGGGTGAAGCCGCCGTGCAGGGCGAGCAGGGTGGTGAACCGCGCCGTCCAGTCGGCGGTGACGGCCTCCTCGGTGGTGCGTTCCTCGGTGGTGCCGAAGTGGGCGACCGGGCCGAAGGCACCGCTCGGGTCGTGGTCGACGGCGAGCCAGTGCACCCGGTCGTCGCGGTGGTGGCGGCAGCCGAGGACGACCACGGTGCGGGCCCCGTGTCGCAGGACCTGACCGGCCCGCGGCTGGTGCTTGCGTTCGGTGCCGTCGGGGTCGACGAAGGTGCCGAGCGGCTCGGTGAGGGTGAGCTCGCGCAGGGTGGCGCCGCGGTCGGCGAGCGGCCCGCGGGTGAGCTCGGTGAGCAGCAGGGCGAGCGCCGACCGCTCGGCCGCGCCGGTGAGCGGGGCGGCCGCGGCGTAGGCGAGGGTGCCCAGGTGCCCGAGGACGTGCAGCCAGCCGTGGTGGTTGTCGTCCCCCTCCAGCTCGACCTGGAGCGGGGTGGACCAGCCCTCGGCGCCCTGCGGCGCCGCCGGCGGGTCGGCGAGGACGGCGAGGACGGTGCGCAGGTTGCCGAGCACCCGCCACTGCTCGTCGCGCTCCCAGGAGCGGCCGAAGCCCCCGACGCCGGGCAGCAGGATCTCCACCGCCTCGCGGAGGTCCTGGTCGCGCCCGTGCTCGGGCCGGTGGGCGGCGCCCGTCCGGGCGGTGCCGGCCTTGGGGCGGGCCTCGGCCTCGGGCTGCGGGACGAAGCGGGCGGCCCGGGCGAGCAGGTCGGCGGCGGCCCGGGCGAGCCCGGCGACGCCGGCCCGCAGCAGCGGGTGGTCGATGCCGGGCAGCACCGCGCCGACCGCCTCGACGGGCACCGTGCGCCGGGCCGCCTTGCCACCCGCGAGCAGGCGTCGCACCCCCTGGACGGTGAGCCAGCGCTGCTCGCCCTCGGCGGCCGGTTCGACGTCCACCGGCCAGGCGGCGTCGATCAGCCGGGCGGCCTGCCGCTCGGTCAGGCCGCGCAGGACGTGCGAGCCCGCCTCGTCGCGCGGCCGCAGGGCGTGCCAGTGGACGAGCGGGGGGACGAGCGCGGTACCGGCGGCCTCCAGCCCGCCGGGCCGGCAGCTGCCGAGGTCGGTGGTGGTGTCGCCGCCGGTGCCGTCGGCGTCGGGCAGGGCGAGGCCGAGGCCGCCGCCGCGCGCCTCGACGACCAGCGGGTGGGCGTCGCCGGGCAGGCCGAGCCGGCCGACCGGGAACTGCTCGGCGTACCGACCCCGGCCGGTGAGGACGAGGGTGGAGCCGTCGGCGGTGCCGGTGGTGACCCGCAGCCCGTCGACCCGGACCCAGCTGCCGAGCGCGGCGCCGTCGGTGCCGAGCGGGGTGGCCTCCAGGCCGGGCTGCATCGGCAGCAGCCGGGTGCGGTCGACGTCGAGGCGGCCGGCCGCCGCGGTGGCGGCGATCCGGGGCGGTTCGGCGGCGCGGCCCAGGGTGCCGGTGGCCGGGTCCAGCTCGGTGAGGGCGGCGCCGGACTGGCCGTGACGGACCGTCCAGTGGCCGGTGCCGTCGCCGATCACCTGGTGCTCGGTGGGCATCCGGGTGTCGCCGGCGTGCAGCGGGCGCTCGCCGGTGGTCCGGCCGCCGCCGGGCAGCGGGAGGGACGGGGTGTCCGGATTCTGCCGGCCGCCGTAGTAGCGGACGATGGTCTCGCCGCCGAGCTCGAAGGTCTCGGCGGGGCGGCCGGACCAGTAGGCGTACTGCTTGCCCTCCCGGTACCAGGCGACCAGCAGCTCGCCGTCGACGAAGCGCAGCCGGGGCCGCTGCCAGTGCTCCAGCTTGTCGGGGATGCGCAGGGCGTGCTCCAGCAGGACGCCCTGCGGGCCGACCACCACGGCCCGGCCCCGGTGGACCAGGATCAGCTGGGGCCAGGCGTCCTCGATGGCGAGGCCCTCGGGCAGCTCCTTACCGGCCGGACCACCGGGCGCGTCGCCCGGCTCGATGCCCAGCCTGCCGAGCGCGTCCTCCAGCGCGGGCCAGCCGAGCTCGTCGAGGATGCCGGTGCGCAGGGTGCGGGCGAGCAGGCCGGTGACGTCGAGACCGGCGATCCGCTCGGCGGCGGCCGGGTTCTCGGCGAGGATCGCGGTGCGGCTGCCGCGCAGCTTCCCCAGCAGGTCGGCGGCGCTCGCCAGGCCGCGTGCGGCGAGGAGTTCGTCGGCCCGCGCGTCGGACCACTCGACGAACAGTTCGCGCAGCACCGGGAGGGCGGGCAGCTGCTTGAGCGCGGCGGCCGTCCAGCTGTTGGGCACGGCGGCGCGCAGTGCGGGGCGCAGCCGCGGGTCGGCGGCGACGGCGGCGAGGGTGCGGCCGTCGGGGCCGGACGCCCGGACCCAGTCGTCGAGGTCGAGGCCGTACCCGTCGGCCGGGTCGGCGACCGGGACGCCCTCGGCGAGCAGGAGGTCCAGCAGCTCGATCTGGGTGGGGCTGCGCCGCACTCCGGTGAAGAGGTCCACCGGGACGCCGTCGGCGCGCAGCCGCTCGGCCATCCGGGCGGCCAGGGCGACGGTCTCGGTGCTGAGGCCGCGGTTGCGCCAGCCCCGGCCGATGTGGCCCACCCAGCGCTGCAGCCAGGCGGCGGCCGGCTCGGCCGCGACGGCCTGGGTGTCGGGGGCCTGACCTGCCGCGCCCCCGGCGGGCGGGCCGGTCAGCAGCTGCTCGGCGCCGCTCTCGGCGAGGACGGCGAGCCAGGAGGCGTCCTGGGCGCTCTGGTCGGAGACGCCGGCCGGGTCGGGCAGGATCTCCAGCAGGCGGGCGCGGACGCTCTCGTCCCGCCGGCCGAGCTCGACGACGGCGCCGTGCCAGGACTTCCAGAACGCGCCGGGTGCCCGGTTGACGGCGGGTGAGGCGAGCAGCTCGGCGAGCAGGGCCTGCTCGTGCTCGGTGCGGTCCAGCCCGGCGGCCCGGATCAGGGCGCGGGCGTCCTCGGCGACCCCGGCGTAGGGGGCCATGCCGGCGGCCGAGCGCTCGGTGCAGAGCTGGCGGAAGCGCTGCCAGGCGGTCAGCGGGTCGAGCCGGCCGCTCAGCTCCTTGACGTACTGGCGCAGCGCCTTGACGGTGAGCGCGCCGGCCAGCGCGAACTCCAGGAAGACGGCGCGCAGCCGCTCCTCGTCCACGGTGAGGCTGTGGGTGCGCTCGGCCTCGCGGGCCTTGCCGAAGAAGGTGCCGGCGTAGCTCTGGTTGCCCTGTTCGACGAAGATCCGGCCGACCTCCTCGCAGTAGGTCGGCAGGAAGTGCGGCACGGCGCGGCCGAGGCGCACGGCGAGCGCCTCGAAGCCGTCCTTGGCGTGGCCGGGCTTGGACTTGGCCTGCCGGGCGAGCCGCTCCATCTCCTTGACCAGGGCGAGCGCGTGGTGGCCGTTCGCCGGGTCGTGGACCAGCGCCCAGGCGGGGAAGCCCAGCGCCTCCTGGCGCACCTGGCCGACCTCGGCCGGCTCCCCGGCGGGCTTCAGGCCGAGGAAGTCGACCGCGAGGTCCTCGGCGGGCCCGAGCGCGCCCGGGACGAGCCGGACGACGCGGCGCCCGTCGAGCGCGGGGTGGGCGTAGCTGCGGGCGGTCAGGACGTCCGCGGCGCTGTCGGGCTGCCCGGCGCCGGGCAGCGTGCCCGCCGGGAGGACCGCTCCGGCGTCCAGCAGGCGCTCGTGCAGTTCGGTGGTGCTCATGCGGGCTCCTCCCCTTCGATCGTGCGGCCGGCGTGCAGCGCGGCGGCCATCCGCATGCCCTCGGACCAGGCGACCGGCCCGACCTCGGCCAGCGGCAGGACCTTGCCGTCCGGGCCCGCCCAACTGAGCGCGCCCGTCTCGCACGCGTCGTACTCGTAGTAGTCCCCGACCCAGACGCGGGCCTCCAGGGCGAGGCCGCCCTCGACGACGGGCAACACGGCGTGGCCGCCGCGCACCCGGTAGCCGAGCCGGGCGCACCTGCCGAGCAGCTCGCGCAACTCCTTGTAGCGACCGCCGGAGTAGGCGGTGACCTCGGTGCCGGGCGCGGCCTCCGCCGGGCGGTGCCAGACCTCCCGGTACAGCTGCTGCACCTGCTGGGAGACCCCGAGCTCGACGGCGAACTCGCGCAGCTCGTCCAAGTCCTCCAGGAGGACGGGGTGGGGTATCCGGATCTCGCCGTCGGTGAGGCGCACGGTGTCCCCGTCGAGGTCGACCAGGCCGAGCCCGCGCTCGGCGTCGGCGCCGCGCAGGAACCCGGCGACCTCGCCGCCGGCCCCGGTGACCACCAGGTCGCGCAGGACCTCCTGCCAGGCCTCGTCGGGCCAGACCGCGACGAGGACCGCGGCGGGCACGGGCAGCGAGCGGACCATCCACCGCTCGACGTCCTCCAGGCAGCCCCGCCGGTGCGCGGCGAGCCACTCGGTGAGCTGCTTGAGCCCGGTGACCACCGGATCGTCGTTCAGCTTCGACGGAAGGGACTTCAAGGGGCGGCCGGCCGCGTTGCGGCACACCACCCTGCCCTCGTCGTCGAGCGCGACTTGATAGCCGCCCGTCCCCGCTTCCACCCACGTCACGGCCGCTCTCCTCCCAGCTGCTGGTCTGCGATGGGAGGAACGTAACGGGACACACTGACAACGCGTCCGCCGGGGGGCTACTCCCGCGGCCGAGCACCTTCAAACCCATCGAACGAGTGAACGAGCAGCGGGGATGCGCGACGGCCACCGCCGTCTGGAGGACCGGCGGTGGCCCAACTCCCGCACGGGTGGGCCGGGACCACGGCACCGGCACGGCGACCCGGCCCCGACCCCCGACCCCCGACCCCCGGCTACGAAATGGTGAGGCGCAGGATCCGGTCGTCGCCGGAACGGGAGTCACCGCGCCCGTCGGTGTTGTTGGTGACCAGCAGCAGCGTGCCGTCCCGGTCGGCGACGACGGTGCGCAGACGGCCCTGCGCGTCGGTGAGGAACGCCTGCGGCGCGCCGGCCGCCCGGTCGCCGTCGAGCGGGACGCGCCAGAGCCGGGTGCCGCGCAGCGCGGCGATCCAGACCGCGCCGTCGGCGTAGGCGATGCCGCTCGGGGACGCGTCGGAGGTGTGCCACTGGGCCACCGGGTCGATGAAGTCGGGCTGGTTCCCGATGCCCTCGACCACCGGCCACCCGTAGTTGCCGCCGGCCCGGATCAGGTTCAGCTCGTCCCAGGTGTCCTGGCCGAACTCCGAGGCCCAGAGCCGCCCTTGGGGATCCCAGGTGAGCCCCTGCACATTGCGGTGGCCGTAGGAGTACACGGGCGAGCCGGGGAAGGGGTTGCCCGGGGCGGGGGCGCCGTCCGGGGTGAGCCGCAGGATCTTGCCGCCGAGCGAGCCCTTGTCCTGGGCGAGCGCGCTGTTGCTGCTGTCGCCGGTACCCGCGTAGAGCAGGCCGTCGGGGCCGAAGGCGATCCGGCCGCCGTTGTGCCGGGGGCCGTGCGGAATGCCCGCCAGGACGACTTCCGGCGCGCCGAGTTGCTCGGTCGCGGGCCGCGCCGGGTCGTACGTCAGGCGGACGATGCGATTGTCCGTGGCGGTGCTGAGGTAGGCGTACACCAGGTGGTCGTCGCCGTAGCCGGGCGACAGCGCGAGGCCCAGCAGCCCGCCCTCGCCACCGGAGACCACGCCGGGGACGGTGCCGGCCTCGGTGCGGGCGCCGTCCTTCGCCGCGACCCGGAGGATCCGGCCGCTGTCCCGCTCGGAGACCAGCAGGTCGCCGTCGGGCAGCACCACCAGGCCCCAGGGCGCCGCCAGCTCCTCGGTGACCGTCGCCCGGACGGCCACGGAGGGAGCGGAGCCGGGCGACGACGACGCCCCGGACGCGGTGGCGGACGCGGCGCCCGAGGAGGGCCCGGACCCCGGCGCGGTCGATGTCGGGGCGGCCGACGTGGCGCCGGGCGCCGGGGCCGACGAACAGCCCGTGACGGCACCGGATCCCAGGAGCAGGGCCAGCAACCCGACTCCGACACGACTGCGCACGAGCGTCTCCCCTCAGGAGGGCGGTTCAGGAGGACCGAGAACGGCTGCCGCGCGGGAAGGGCAGGACGCACGACGGCCCTCAGCTCATCACAACGGCCCGGCGCGCACCGCTCGACACTCGGCCACACCCCCGCCGCCCTCACCCGCCCGAACAGCTCCCGAGGCGCCCCGACCCCACCGCCGGGCGGCCCCGACGCGCTCCGCGCGGGCCCCGGCCGCACTCCCCGGGAACCACCGGGCCCCGGCAGGGCCTAGGCTGACCGGATGCGCCAGAGCGACCCGCGGCCGTACTGGAACACCAACGTCGCCCGCCACCCGGGCATCCTCCGCGTCGTCCCCGAAGGGTGCGGCGAGGCGCTGGACGTGGGCTGCGGGGACGGCCTGCTGGCGCGGAGGCTGACCGGGCGGGCGCGGCGCGTCACCGGGATCGACCACTCGCCGGAGATGATCGCGGACGCCCGGCGGCTGGCCGCCGGCCACGGGGGTCTCACCCTCGTCGAGGGCGACTTCCTCACCGCCGACCTCCCCGCCGGGGGCTACGACTTCGTCTGCTCGTTGTCCACGATCCACCACATGGACTTCGAGGCGGCCCTCGGCCGCATGCGTGACCTGCTGCGGCCCGGCGGCCGGCTGGTGGTGGTCGGCCTGGCCCGCGAGGCGGGCCCGGCGGAGTGGGCCGTGACGGTGGCGGCCGCCCCGGCCGTGCGGATCGCCAAGGTGCTGCACCGCGCGCACGACCCGGCGGGGATGCCGATCGCCGAGCCGCGGATGAGCTACGGGCAGGTCCGGGCCGCGGCGCGGGAGTTGCTGCCCGGCGCGCGCTACCGCCGGCACGTGCTCCGCCGGTACTCGCTGACCTGGCGGAAACCCGACCTCCGCACCCGGTCGGCCGGCGCACCGGGGTAGCGGGAGCGGCCGCCGTCCGGCGGGTGGCGGGCCGCCCCGCTCCGGGGGCTTGCGTGCGGGGCGGCATTAGTGCAATGTCACATTGTGACTCACCGTCCGTTCCTGCCCTCCGTCGACTACCCGCCCCTGGCCCGACTGCTGTCCGCCACCGAACTGCGGCCGGTCACCCCAGCGGCACTGCGCGCCCAGGACGCCGAACTGCCCTCGCACGGCAGTCTCTACGCCGCACCCGGCAAGCCGGTCACCGGTTTCGGCCGGATCCGGCTGGTGGCCGCCGATCCCGACGGAGAGCTCCTCGCCTACGCCACCGCCTGGCGGGCACCGTGGACTCCGCCCGGGGACATCGCCTCACTGGTCGTCGGCTCGGCGGGACTGCCGCCCGAGCGCCTCCTGCCGCTGACGGACGCGCTGGAAGGCTGGGCCCGGGGCGCGGGCGCCCGCCGACTGCTCGGCGAACTGCCCGACGACGGAACGGCCCTGCTCCGCCTGCTCACCGCGCGCGGCCACCAGGTCGACGCCCACGTCCGCACCGCGACCGCCCGGCTGGACGCCCTCCGCCCGGCCACGCCGCCGCCCGGCATCAGGTTCGGCACGCTCGCCACCACCGCCGCCCCGCAGCCGGCCCTCCAGCTCTACCGGCTCTACCGCGAGACGCTGCCGGACAACCCGGGCTTCGCCGACGCACTGCCCGACTTCGACCGCTGGTACGCCGAGGCGGTGACCGGCGAAGGCTGCCGCCCCGACTGGGTGTTCACCGCCGAGTGCGCGGGGCGCATCGTCGGCGTGAGCGCCGCCCGCACCACCGACGATCCGCACACCTGCCACGTCGACTACACCGGCGTCCTGCGGCCCTGGCGGCGGCGCGGGCTGGCCCGGGCCCTCAAGACCTTCGCCGCCCACCGCCTCGCCGCCCACCGCGTGCGGACCGCCCGCACCGAGGTCGAGGCCGCCAACAGCCCGATGATCGCGGTCAATTCGACCCTCGGATACCAGTGGGGCCCGGGCCACTACCGGCTGATCAAGGAACTCTGAGCCGGAGCCCGCCCCGTCGCCCGTCCGGCTCCGGCGCGCGTCACCCCGGCCGATCCGCCACCCGGGTGTCGGGCGCCGCGACCCCGTCGCGCGGCGCGTGGCAGGCATCGTTCGTGATCGACCGTCGGCTAGCGTGCTTCGTCGGAAGGCCTGAGGGCATCACGGTGACGAAAGGGCTCACCATGGCGGAGAACTTTGCGAAGCAGCCGGCGTCGGAGTCCGTGCGCCTGATCGACTTCGACGAGGCGAAGGCTGTCCCGGGGATCGTCCCGGGGACCTTCATCCTCGTCGTCAGCGGGACCAAGCCCTACCTGAACATGACGGTCCGCCTGTCGCCCCTGGTCTTCATCGCCCAGCCGGAGTACTGGGGCATCGAGGTGGTCGGCTCACTGTCCGGCATCGGGCTCCCGGCCACCACCCCGTACACGGAGTCCCTGCCGCTGGACGGCATCACGGGCACCAAGGGGATCGAGGTGATCGGGGCCTACCGGACCGAGCGGATCGACCTGCCGGGCCGGGCCTGAGGCCAGGAGCGGGCCCGGCCCGTCGCGCGGATCGGCGACCGGCCGGGCCGCTCAGCGCGGCACCCCCGCGGCGTCCAGGAAGGTGCGGAACTTGGCGCTGGTCTCAGCCAGTTCGGCCTCCGGCCGGGAGTCGGCGACGACGCCCGCCCCGGCGAACACCCGCAGCCGGCGCCCGTCCGCCTCGGCGCAGCGCAGGGTGACCACCCACTCGCCGTCACCGTCCGCGTCGCCCCAGCCGACCATGCCCGCGTAGAGGCCGCGGTCGAACGGCTCGATCTCGCCGATCGCCTGCCGGGCCAGCGGCGTCGGCGAACCGCAGACCGCCGGGGTCGGGTGCAGCGCGGTGGCCAGCTCCAGCGCGGAGACGGCCGGGTCGGCCAGCTCGGCGGTGACGGTGGTGGCCAGGTGCCACATGGCGGCGGTGCGGACCAGGGTCGGGGCCTGCGGCACCCGGAGGGTCCGGCAGTACGGCGCCAGCGCCTCGCGGATGGCGTCCACCACGAAGGCGTGCTCGTGCCTGTCCTTGGGGGACTCCAGCAGCGCGGCAGCCCGGCGGACGTCCTCGCCGAGGTCGGCGGTGCGCGGCACCGACCCGGCCAGCGGGTTGGCCACCACCGTGGTGCCCCGGCGCGAGAGCAGCAGCTCGGGGCTGGCGCCGATCAGCGTCCGACCGATGCCCGCGGGCACCGCGAAGGTGTAGCCGCTCGGATCGCGGCGGGCCAGCCGCTGGAGGATCGCGGGCAGGTCGAGCGGCCGGCCGGCGCTCAGCTCCAGGGTCCGGGCGAGCACCACCTTGCTCAACTCGCCCGCCCGCAGCCGCCGGACGGCCTCCGCGACGCCCGCGCCGTACGCGGCCGGCTCGGGCACCGGGCGGACCTGCCACTCCACCGGTTCGGCGGGCGGGGCGGGCAGTGCGATCAGCGGGTCGTCGCACAGCGCGCCGCAGGTGCGGAGCCTGGCGGGCACGGCGAGTTCGGCCCTGCTGTCGTGGTCGAACGCCACCGCACCCACCACCAGCGGGTGCGGGACTCCGTCGCGGCGCGCCCGCGCCAAGGTCTCGGCGACCCGGACCGGTAGCGGGCGCCCGTCCTGCGCCACCCTGGCGTGCACGCCCTCGGCGAGCAGCGTGCGGGTCGGCGAGGCGAAGAACGCCTCGTCGGGCGCGGCCCGGTACTGGCCCAGCAGCCCGCTGGCCGCGCCGATGACGGTGTCGTCCGTCCCGGCGGGGGCGTGGTGCACCGTGGTCACCTGGAATCTCCCAGTCTGCGAGTGGCCGCCGGGTGCCCCGGGGCGGGGCGGTCGGCGAATGGGGTGGAGCGGGGCCGCTGCTGCACAGGACACCCCCTCGGAGCAGCGACGTTAGGCAAGGCTAACCTAATACGGCCATTCGGGCGCGCCGACGGACTGCGAGTCCGTCAACTCCCCACGGTGAGAGCCGACTCCGCACCGGGCGCGACCGGACTCCGCACTGAATCTGGACGCAACGTTGCGTCCAATGCTACCTTCCAATCGCAACGCAACGTTGCGTCTACTTTTCCTCTCCCGGGCCCGCACCGAGTCCTGCGCCGGACCTCCGGACCCGCCGGAGCCCCCTCCCCCTCACCCCGAGGAGCACCGCCGTGCCTTCCGCGCCCCCCGCCCTGCCCTCACCGACCCCCGCGACACCACTCGCCAGAGCCGCCGTCGCCCTCGCCTTCTGGGTCACCATGGCCGGCACCACCGTCCCGACCCCGCTCTACCCGATCTACCAACAGGCCTTCGGCTTCTCGCCGTTGATGGTCACGGTGACCTTCGCCGTCTACGCCGTCGGCGTCGTCGCCGGCCTGCTCACCCTCGGCCGCCTCTCCGACCGGATCGGCCGCCGCCCCGTGATGGCCGGCGCGCTCCTGCTCGCCGCGGCCGCCGCCGGACTCTTCGAAGCCGCCTCCGCCCTGCCCTGGCTGCTCGTCGCGCGGGTGGTCTCCGGCCTCGCCGCCGCCCTGATCACCGGCGCCGCCACCGCGGCCCTGCTCGACCTCGCCCCGCCGGAGCGCCGGCTGCGCGCCCAGACCCTCGCCCTCGCCGCCAACATGGGCGGGCTGGCCGGCGGCACCCTGCTCTCCGGCGCCCTCGCCGAATGGGCCGGCTCCCCGCTGCGCCTGCCCTGGACGGTGATGCTCGCCCTCACCGCCGCCGCCCTGCTCGGCCTGCTCGCCGTCCCCGAGAGCGTTCCCCGGAACACCCCCGCGACCACCCGCGCGACCACCTCCGCAGCCACCGCCACGACCGCCCCCGGGCCCCGTCCGGGCTTCCAGCCGCTGCACGTGCCGGCCGGCATCCGGCCCGCCTTCCTGCGCGCCGCCCTGTCCGCCGGATCCGGCTTCGCCGTCCTCGGTGTCCTCACCTCGGTCAGCGGGCTCTTCCTCGCCACCGTCCTCGGCCTCCACCACCACGCGCTCACCGGCCTGGTCGTCTGCCTCGCCTTCGCCGCCACCGCCGTCGGCCAGTTGCTCGCCCGCGTCCTGCCCGGGCCTCGCGCCCTGCCCGCGGCCTGCACCGGGCTGGTGCTGGCGGCCGCCCTGATCGCCACGGCGCTGCTCACCGAGTCGTTGGCGCCCCTGCTCCTCGGCGCCTGTGTCAACGGCCTCGCCACCGGCACCGCGGTCGGGACCGGGCTCGGCGCCATCAACGGAGGCGTCGAGCCACAGGGGCGCGGCGCGGCGGTCTCGACGTTCTTCGCCGTCCTGTACGCGATGCTCTCGGTCCCGGTGGTCGGCGTCGGCGTCCTCATCCGGACCACCGACCTGCGCACGGCGGGCGTCGTCTTCAGCGCGCTGGTCGCCCTCCTGGCCTTCGGTGTCGCGGCCGGTCTGACCGGTCGTCGCCGGCGGCCGACGGCCGCCCTGGCGGAGGAGGCATGAGAGGATGAGCCCGACCCAGCACCCCGGCCGGCTCCTCCGTCGGCCCGCCCGTGAGGACCGCAGCACCATCGCCGCCCAGCCCCGACCCGCCACCGGCAGCAGCAGCGCGAACAGCGGCCGCCGCAGCGAGGCCGCGCGCCTGGCCGTGCTGAACGCCGCCGACGACCTCCTGGTGGAGCACGGCTTCGAGGGCCTCACCATCGAGGGGATCGCCGCCGCGGCGGGCGTCGCCAAGCAGACGATCTACCGCTGGTGGAAGTCCAAGGTCGACATCCTCTTCGACAACCTGGCCCTGGACTCCGGCCCCGGCCTCGCCTGGCCCGACTCCCCGGCCGCTCCGGCCGATCTGCGCGCCTACCTCCACCGCTTCGCCACGTTCCTCGGCGAGGAACCGGCCGGCCGCGTCCTGCAGGCCCTCCTCGGCCACGCCCAACTCGACGCCCGTACGGCGGAGTTGCTGCACACCGACTTCCTCGACCCGCTCCGCGCCCGCGATGTCGCGCACGTCCGGGCCTGCCTCGGCACCTCCGAGGACGAGGCCGCGGTGCTGCTGGACGCCCTGCTCGCCCCGCTCTACCACCGCGCCCTGGTGCTGCGCCGCCCGCTCGACCGGGCCTTCGTCGACACCCTGCTCGACCAGCACCTCGGCCACCCCGCGCGCTGATCCCGGCACCCGCGCCGCACCGCACCACCTTCACCGCACCGGCCCAAGCCGCCGCAGCACAGGCCTTCACCCTCCCGTGCCCCCTTCATCCGGCCCGTGTCCACCTCCGGGCCCGCCCAGGAGTCCTCATGTTCCGACGCCCCCGTCCGACCCACGACGTCGAGGTCATCGCGACCACCCCGCTGACCTCCACCCTCACCCGGATCACCCTCGCCGGCCCGACGCTGGCCGAGCTGGGGATCGAACACCCCACCCAGTGGGTCAAGTTGGCCATCCCCGAGGGCCCGTCCCGGGCCTACACCATCCGCCACCACCGGCCCGCCGACCGCGAGGTGGACATCGACGTCGTCCTGCACGGCAACGGCCCCGCCGCCCGCTGGGCGTCCGTCGCCCGCCCGGGCGACCGGGCCCGCATCGCCGGCCCGCGCGGCCGCCGGCCGGACTTCGACGGCGCCACCCGGCTGCTCCTCGCCGCCGACGAGAGCGCCCTGCCCGCCGCCCTCACCATCCTCGACCAACTTCCCGCCACCGTACGCGTCTTCGCCTGGTTCGAGGTCGCCGAGAGCACCGACGCCCTCCCCCTCGCCACCCGCGCCGAGCTCACCACCACCTGGCTCCCCCGCGGCGGCACCCACCCCAAGGGCCGGCTCCTCGCCGACGCCCTCCTCGCCACCGACATCCCGGCCGACCCGGCCGGCTCGGCCGCCTGGATCGCCGGCGAGGCGACCGCCGTGGCCACCGTCCGCCGCCACCTCCTCACCGGCCGGGCCCTCCCCCGCGACCGCGTCCACGCGAAGGGCTACTGGAAGCAGGGCGAAGCCGACCACAAGGGGTGAACCGGCCGCCGTGCCCCTGCGGCAGGGGTGACCGGCGCCGTACCCTCAGCCGGCCGACCCCCGCCGCCGCCGCGCCGAGCGGTACGGCCCCAGGAAGAACGAGAGCGCCGCCAGCGACGCCCCTTCGGGCACCTCACCGGCAGCCAGCAGCTCCACCACGTCCTCCTCCGCCACCCACTCGACCCGGCTCGCCTCGCTGCGGTCGGCCGGCTCGCCGATCCGGGTGCAGCCGGTCATGTGGAAGGCGTGGAACCGCATCGTCGAGATGCCGGACATCGCGTTGAACCCGATCAGCGGCTCCACCCGGCCCGGCCGCCACCCGGTCTCCTCCTCCACCTCCCGGGCGGCGGCCGCCGCAGGCTCCTCGCCCGGCTCCGCCCACCCGGCCGGCACCTCCCACCCCCACTGCCCGGTGATGAACCGGTGCCGGTACAGCAGCAGGAACCGCCCCGCGTCGTCGGTGACCACCGCCGTCGTGCAGGCCTTGGGCATCCGCACCACATGGTGGTCGACCCGCCCGACCCCGGGGATCTCCACGTCGTCGAGCCAGAGCTCCACCCAGGGCGACTCGTAGACCCGTCGCCGGCCGTACGTCTTCCACTCCGTCATCGGCCGGCTCTCCTCCGCACCCGCGACCACCACGACTTCCGCCCCGACCCTCTCACGCCGTCGCCGCCGGGGCTCCGGGCCGCCCCCGGCACCGGCCCGAGCGGAAATCCCGGTGCCGGGAGAGGGACGGACCCCTACCGTGGGCGGCATGTGCACCCGGAGCCGGACCTCGCGACGGCACTTCGTCTGCCTGCCCTGCCGATCGTCGGTGAAGCGGCACGGCGCGCCGGGGCGCGACGTGTGCGCGCGGTGCGGTGGCACGTTGGTCGACGCGGGCCAGGATCTGGCGGTGCCGCGGCGGCGGGACACGGCGGGGTGGCGGGCGCTGACGGCCCTGCTCGCCGCCGGGGTGACGTTCCACTCGCGGTGCTGCTACGGACCGGGGTGGCGGCCCCGCAGCCCTCGGGAGGTCCGGGAGCGGCTCGCCCTGGCAGCCGGCGGCGGCCGCCCGGTGGCCGAGGCACTCACCACCCGGGATCCGGACGACCTCAGCGCGAGGCGCCGGGCACGGGGGCCAGGCCGGTACAGCCCCGCAGGCCGTCGCGGCGCTTGAGCGCGGCCTCGGCGGCGGGTCCGGTCTGCGGGACGGGCACGCCCTGGCCGTCGACGGTGGCGGGCGTGAACGTCTCCCCGGTGACCTTGCCCTCCGCGGTCAGGGTCAGCGTCGTCACGCCGGTCTCGTCGGAGAAGGCGTAGTTGGACGTGCCGTACCAGAGGAAGTTGCCGAAGCCGTAGCCGATGTAGGTGGAGCCGAGCATGCCCGAGCCGAGCATGGTGTGGGCGTGGGTCCCGACCACCGCGGTGGCCCCGGCGGTGGCGAGCTTCTTGGCGATCGCGGTCTGGGCGCCGGTCGGGCAGGCCTTGCCCTCGTCGCCCCAGTGCAGATAGACGAGGACGACGGGCGCCTGCTTCTTCGCCTCCTGCACCGCCTTGACCAGGGCGGCGCCGTCCAGCGCCGAGGCGATGCCCGGCTTGTTGGCGCCGGCCCGCCACTTCTGGTTGGTGAGGTCCTCGACCTGGCTGGCCGCGACCACCGCGACCTTCACCCCGCGCACGGTGGTGACGTACGGGGCGTACGCCTCCTTGGCGTTGCGGCCGAAGCCGACGACCGGGATCGGCGAGGAGTCCTTGGCGGCGAGCGAGTCGGCGAGCCCGTCCGCGCCGAAGTCCACGGCATGGTTGTTGGCCATCGAAACGACGTCGACGCCGGAGTCCTTGAGCGCGGTGAGCGCCTTGGGGGAGGTGCGGAAGGTGTACGTCTTCGCCTCGGGGGCGCCGCGGTCGGTGATCGCGGTCTCCAGGTTGAGGACGGCGAGGTCCGCCGCGGAGAGGGTCGCGGAGATCGGGCCGAGCGCCTGCTCGGGCGGCTTCACCGCGAGCCGGGCCTCCGTACGGCCCTCGAAGTGGACGTCGCCGGCGAACGCCACCGTGATGGTGCCGTCGGGGCGGGGCGCCGGGGTGCTCGCGGACGGTGAGGCGGAAGCCGTGCCGCCCGTCGTACCGGCGGACGGGGGCTTCGCCGCGTCGCCCGCGGGCGCCCCCCGGCCCGGCGCCGGGTCGTCGGGCCCGCAGGCGGCCACGGACATCAGCCCGAGCAGCAGTGCGACGGCGGCCGCGACTCGGCGCATGTGAAGTCCCCCCGGGGTCGTTTCGAGAGCGGTCAGCCTACGCCACTCCCCCGCATCGCCTTCGCCCCGCGTCCACACGCCGCCGGGCCGGTGCGGCCCGTCGGCCGCCGTCACCGCCCGCCGAAGCCCACCGTCACGCCAGGTCGAGCAGCTGCTCGTAGAAGCCGCCGAAGCCGCGCTCCCGGTCGACGAGGTGCAGCTCCAGGATCCAGTGGCAGATCCGGCCCGACCGGTCGGTGCGGCGCAGCGGGGTGTCGTTGTCGGGGGTGATGTAGGACTCGGCCCTGGCACCGTCGTTGGTCTCGTGCGGGAACTCGCCGACGAGGTGGCCGGCGTGCCAGATCCCGATCTCCCAGCCCGCCTCGGCGGCCAGCCGCTCGACCTCGGCGTGCAGCTGCCGCCCGGTGATCTCCGGGTCGGCGGCGAAGAAGTCGCGGCCGGCGTCGAAGAGGCGCGGGAGGTCGGCCAGCAGCCGGCGCTTGTGCGGGTCGTCGCCGAAGACGTACGTGCGGCCGAAGTCCGCCTCGTACTCCTCGAAGATCGGGCCGAAGTCGGCGAAGGCCACGTCGTCGGCGCCGATGACCCGGTCCGCAGGGTTCTCCCGGTACGGGGCCAGGGTGTTCGGGCCGGACCGGATGATCCGCTTGTGCCAGTGCCGGGTGGTGCCGAACATCTCGTCGGCGAGGTCGCGGATGCGGTCGCTCGCCTCGCGCTCGCCCACCCCGGGCACCACCAGGGCGCGCGCCTCGACCTCGGCGAACAGGGCGATCGCCTTCTCCTGTGCCGACACCAGGCCCTCGACGCGCCGGGCCTCCTGTGCCGTGGACGGTTCGACTGCCATACCGGATCCCCTCTCCCCAGGTGGCGCCGCCGGAGACCGCGCCACAGCTCACGGCCACTGCCCGAACCGCCGGGCCGGGCAGCCCCGACAGATCGTAACCGCGGGCCCGGGGGCGTCGCCCCGATGGCCGGCCCGGCTCCGCCACCGGGACGGTGCGTCCCACTCGCCCGCCCCGCCGGGCCGTCGCGTCCCTGGCGCGGCGGCCGTCCGGACGCGCAGCGTGGAGGGGGTGAACGCTCCCGAGGCCGAGGCGGCGAGGTGGACGGGTGATGGACGGCGCGGAGAACGGCGGCGGCCGACGGCGCATCGTGGTCGGGATCGACGGCTCGGCCCCCTCGAAGGCGGCGTTGCGCTGGGCGGTCGGCCAGGCGGTGCTCACCGGGGTCGCGGTGCACGCGGTGGCGGCCTGGGAGTACCCGTCGGTCTACGGGTGGGTCGTGCCGATGCTGGACGACGGGTTCGAGCGGGCGGCCCACCGCACCCTGACCGCCGAGGTGGACGAGGTGGTCGGCCGGGACCGTCCGGTGGAGATCGAGGAGAGCCTGGTCCTCGGGCACGCGGCCGAGGTGCTGCTGGAGCTGGCCGAGGACGCGGACCTCCTGGTCCTCGGCAGTCGGGGCCGCGGGACGTTCGCCCGGACGCTGCTGGGCTCGGTGAGCGCCCGTTGCGCGGTGCACGGCAGCTGCCCGGTGGTGATCGTCCGCGCGGACGGCACCGCCCTGTCACCGCACGCCGCCGCGCGGACGGCGGCGATCGCCGACGAGGGGGCGACCGGCGCGGCGCCGGCCGTCCGTACCAAGGACTGGCAGTTGAGCCTGCACGTCGTCGAGGACCGCGACACCACCCGGGTGCACGCCGTGCTCGATGCCGACGGCGCGGTGCTGCACAGCGACACCCGCGCCCGCCGCAACCCGCGCGACGAGCCGGCCCCGGTGGTGGGCGACGCGTTCGCCGTGGGGAGGGCCCTGATCGACCTGGGCCACCAACTGCTCCGCGCGGGCACCCAGAGCGCCACCGGGGCGACGGAGGAGTGACATGCTGATCCCGGCAGCCGCCGGCCGGCGACGCCCGCCGGGCGACCGGCGGACGCTTCCGGACGGCAACGCAGGGCACCGACACCTCAACAGGTACCGACACCTCACAGACAACGGATGACAGCCGACAGATGACAGACCCGGTCAGCCCGACTCCGGGCTCAGCGATCCCGGCCCCGGGGGCCGGCACCACCGCACCCGACTTCACTCCCGACCAGCGCGGCCGGGGCCGCGCACTGCGCCGTGCCCAGCTGCCGTGGGCCCTGGGCGGGCGGCTGGCCGGTCTGGCACTGGCGCTGCTGCTCGGGCTGACTCCGGCCGGGGCCGCTCTGGTGACGGCCGCCGGCGACCTGTTCGGCGGCTCGCGGACGGCCGAGGTGCTGGCGGGGGCGGCCGTCCTGGTCCTCCTCGGCCGGGCGGCGCAGCTGCCGTTCGCCGCCGGTGGCCGGACGGTGCGGGCCCGGTACGGGCTGGTGACCCAGGGCTGGGGCGGCTGGGCGGTGGACGTCGTGCGCGGGCTGGCCCTGGGCCTGGCCCTGACGCTGCCGCTGGCGTTCGGGCTGTTCGCGCTCACCGACCGGTCGCCGGACCGCTGGTGGCTCCCGGCGGCCGGCGCCGCGGCGCTGCTCACGGCGGCGCTCTCCTTCCTCTATCCGCTGCTGGTGGAGCCGGTCTTCAACCGCTTCGGCCCGATGCCGCCAGGGCCGCTGCGCACGGCCCTGCTCGCGCTCGCCGACCAGGACGGCGTCCGGGTGCGGGACGTCCTGGTGGCGGACGCCTCCCGGCGGACGACGGCCCTCAACGCGTACGTGTCCGGCCTGGGCGCGACCCGGCGGATCGTCGCCTACGACACGCTGCTGTCCACCGCCGAACCGCGGGAGGTGGAGCTGGTGGTGGCGCACGAGCTGGGGCACGTGAAGCACCGGGACGTACTGACCGGCACGCTGCTGGGCGCGGCGGGGGCGGCCGTGGTGGTCTGCCTGCTCGGTCTGCTGACCGGCTGGGGCCCGCTGTTGTCGGCGGCGGGGGCGACCGACGCGGCGGATCCGCGCGCGCTGCCGCTGCTGGCGGCCTGCGCGGCCCTGCTGAGCGCCCTGTCGGGGCCCGTCCAGTGCGCGGTGAGCCGCCGGATCGAGGCACGGGCGGACCGGCACGCCCTCGAACTGACCTCGGATCCCGAGCAGTTCATCGCCATGCAGCGCAGACTGGCACTGGCCAACGTGTCCGATGTCGACCCGCCCCGGGTGCTTGAGCTACTGTTCGCCACTCATCCGAGTGCGACCCGCCGGATCGCGGCCGCCCGCGCCTGGCAGGCCGCGGCCGCCGCCGGTGCCCGGGACGGCGGGGCACCGGACACCGGGGCCCGGAGCGACGGAGCTCCGAACGGCGGAGTCCCGGCCGACGGACCCCGGGCCGGCTGAGCCCGCCCCGGTCACGCGGCCCGCCGCGACCGACGCGGGGCCGGCGCAGCGGAGCGCGACAGCGGGCGGCAGAGCGCGACAGCACCGAAAACCGTTGTATAGTGCAACAAATTACCGAGGAGGTAGGACCGCCGTGCCCGGCCGCGAGACATCGATCGACATCATCCAGCGCGAGCTGACCGCCTTCGCCCGGCGCGCCCGGCACAAGGCCTCCCAGCTGCACCCGGACCTCTCCCTGGTCACCTACAGCATCCTCGACCTGATCAACGAGCGCGGTGGCTGCCGGGCCGCCGACGTCGCCTCGTACTTCATGCTCGACAAGTCCACCGTCAGCCGCCAGGTCACCGCGCTGGAGAAGCTCGACCTGCTGCGCCGCGAGACCGATCCGGACGACCAGCGCGGCCAGATCCTGCGCGCCACCGAGGCCGGCCTGACCCTGCTGCGCGTGGCCGGCGAACAGCGCCGGATCGCCTTCACCGCCCGCTTCACCGACTGGTCCGACGACGACGTCGCCCGCTTCGCCGGCTACCTCGCCCGCTACGGCTCCGAGGACTGAGCCGCCCGGAGCCCGGTCGCGCCGGTCACGGCCCGACCGTCGGGCGCGCCGGGGTGCGGGGCCCCGGCTCCGCCCTGCCCGCCCCACCCGCACCGGCCTGCGCGCCGGGGTGCGGGGCACCACCCGGACGGTGTACAGAGGAGAGGTGCCACTTCGGCCGCGTCCCCGTGACCGCCGCCCGTCGTGGCGGCCCGGCCGCCACGCGCTGACGGCGCTCCCGCTCGCGCTGATCGTCGTGATCACCGTGGTGGACATCCTGTCGCCGCCGGCGATCCACCTCGGACCGCTGCTGATCGTCGCCCCCGCGATCACTGCCTCCTTCGCGGGCGCGCGGACCACCGCCCTCGTCGCCCTGCTCGCGCTCGCCGCCCTCACCGTCATCGGCATCCTGCGCGACGGCCTCACCACCCCCAACCACGAGACGCAGCTCGGCGCGCAGATCGTCGTGTCGGCGCTGATCGTCGGCCTGCGGGTGCTGCGCGACCGCCACGAACGGGAGCTGGCCCAGGTCCGCTCGGTCTCCGAGGCGGCCCAGCGCGTCCTGCTGCGCCCGCTGCCGGACCGGATCGGGCAGCTGCGCCTCGCCTCCGTCTACCTCGCCGCCGAGGCCGAGGCGCAGGTCGGCGGCGACCTGTACGCGGCGGCCCGCACCGCCGGCGGCACCCGGCTGCTGGTCGGCGACGTCCGCGGCAAGGGCCTCGCCTCACTCGGCGACGCCGCCCTGCTGCTGGGCGCCTTCCGCGCGGCCGCGCACCTGCACGCCGACCTCCCCGAACTCGCCGGCTATCTGGACGGCAGCGTCCGCTGGGGCCTCGCCCAGCTCGGTGAGCAGCACCGCGACGAGCAGCGGGACGGCGGGTCCGGACGTGACGGCCGGCCGGGCGCGGGCAGCGGCGCCACCGGGGAGGAGGCGGACGACAGCGGCGAGTCGTTCATCACCGCCGTCATCCTGGACATCCCGGACGACGGCTCGGTGATCCGCCTGATCGACTGCGGCCACCCGCCCCCGCTGCTGCTGCGCGGCGGCGGCGTCACCGCGCTGAACGCCCGCCTTCCCGCACCGCCGCTCGGGCTCGGCGAACTGGTCCCGGGCTCCTACGAAGTGGACGAGTTCCCCTTCCTGCCCGGCGACCTCCTGCTGATCTACACCGACGGCGTGATCGAGGCCCGCGACGCCCGGCGGCGGTTCTACCCGCTCGCCGAGCGCCTCGCGGCCTGGCCCGCCGGCCCGCCGACCGCCCTGGTGGAGCACGTGCGCCACGACCTGCTGGCCCATGCGGGCGGACGGCTGGACGACGACGCGGCGATCGTGGCGGTGGAGCGCCTCCGCTGAGGCCACCGCGCGGCCGGCGGCCGCCTCATCCCCGGCGGCCGGGTGCCCGTCACGGCCGGTAGGGCAGTTGCGGCACCTCGAAGCAGGTGGTCTCCATCGAGGCCACCTGGGTGACCCAGCCGCCCCGGCCCCCGTAGGCGGTGTCCTGCCAGCGGGCGGCGTTCAGGCAGGCCCGGGTCGGCCCGGTCGGCGGAGGCTGCGGGACGAAGGAGGCGGGCAGGATCAGCCCGTGCGCGTCGTACGGCTCGGCGCGGTTCATGAACCGTTCGACGCAGGCCCGGGTGAGTTCGGCGCCGCAGGAGTCCATCGCGTCGGTGAGCCACTGGGCGCCCGCCCAGCCCTCCAGCTCCCAGGCCGAGAGCAGCGGCTCGCGGTCGGGGTAGTAGCGGGCCATCGCGGTGCGGAAGTCCCGGACCGCCGGGTCCTGCACGTCCTCGTAGTTGAGGCTGGCGGAGGTCGCCCAGAGCGCGCTGCGGCAGTCGGGCGAGGACCGGTAGTCGGTACCGACGGTCTGCGACCAGTTCTGGACGTTGGTCGCCTTCGCCGTGACCCGCACCCCCGCCTCGTCCAGCGCCCGGCAGAGCGCCGCGTTGCCCCGGGTGTCCATGGCGTCGAGGAGCAGCTGCGAGCCGTCGGCGCGGACGGCGGCGGCCACCGCCTGGAAGTTCGGGAGCGCGAAGTCGACCGTCTGCATCAGCACGCGGTAGCCCTCCGCCTCCAGCCCGGCCTTCAGCTGGGCCGCGTAGCGGGCCGAGTCGGCCTGGTTGTAGGCGACCACGGCGGCGCTGGTGGTGCCCAGCCGCTCGGTGAAGAACCGGAACGCCTCGGGGGTCTGGTAGAGCGTCCCGTTCCAGCCGACGGCCTGTCCGTCGCGCGGCGCGCTGCTGCCGTAGATGCCGTAGAGGTGCGGCCACCGGTCGTACGCGGTGCCGATCGGCTGGCCGCCGATGTCCGGCACGCCCTTCCCGCTCACGTAGGGCGCGCCGGCGTAGTCGAGCACGCTGCCGGAGACGAAGGCGAAGACGTGCTGCTGGTCGATCAGCCGGTGCACGCAGTCCTGGTTGCCGATGCCGCTGCCGCCGTCGTCGCAGGTGACCAGCTTGACGGTGCGCCCGTGCAGCCCGCCCCGGTCGTTGAGGGCCTGGACGAAGGCCTGCGCCCCGTAGCGCGGACCGCTGAACACCTCGCTGCCGACCGGGCTGGTGAGCGAGGTGACGATGCCGATCCGGATCTCCGTCGCCGTGACACCGGTGTCGGAGGCGGGATTGGCCCCGGCGCCGGTGCTCGCGCCGGCCGGCGTGGGGCGGTGGGTGAAGGCGCTCACCGGCAGCCGGGTGCCGCAGGCCGTGGCGGCGGCGAGCAGCAGGGCGGTGAGGGCCGCGCCCGCGCAGCGGGCCGTGGCCCGGTGTCGGACGCGGCGGGCGGGCCGCCGACGCGGGGGTGCCTCGGCGGCCCGGCGGGACGGCGGAGCCGTCAGCTGCATCCGGGGACCGGGGTGCCGCTCGCGGCGCCGGCCTGGGTGAGCAGGCCGCAGAGCGAGGAGCGGGAGACCTTCCAGGTGCCGTTGTCGAGGACGGCCTGACCGGTGGCACTCGGCTCGATCACGGTGCCCTGGAGGGAGAGTTCGTAGGTGACGGTGGCGTCGGTCGGCGAGGTGAACGACACGTTCGTGACCTTGGCCTTGACCTGGCCGACCCGCGGGTCCTGCGAGAAGCCCTCCAACGCCGGGAGCAGCACGTCACCGTTCTGGAGCAACGAGGCCTTCTCGGGGATGGGGGTGGTGGGGTCGAAGAACTTCTCCCAGTTGGCGGTGACCTCGTTGGTCGCGGTCGCCGGATCGGCGGGCGCGGTGGCGCCGGCACTCGCGCTCCCGCTCGCGCTGATGCTCACGGTCGCCGAGGCCGTCCCCGGGAGGGAGACCGACACCGAGGCCGACCCCGAGGCCGTGGAGCCGGAGGTGCTGCTGCTGCACCCGGCCACCGCGCCCACCAGCAGCAGCGCGAGCAGCACGCCCGCCGACCGCAGGACCGGGCCACCGCCCCGACGGGAGCCGCTCTGCCTTACGCGCATGGTGTTCCTCTCGACGAACTCGGCTCCCACCGCCCGGGTGCGGCACCGACCACTGGGGTGCACCGCGCTGGCCGGTGGGCCGATCTCCGGATGCTGTTCCAGGCCGTTCCTGGAAATGTCGCACGTGACACCATCAAGGCGGATTCATGGACGAATCGCAATCCGGGGGCGAAAGGCCGCATACCGCCCCGAAGGGGGCGGACGAGCGGCCCGGCTCGGGGCCGCTGCGCTCGGCCGCCCGCGCGGTGCGCACGGCCCGGGGCGCCCGCGAGTGGCCCGGCTGGACGCTCGCCGCCGCCGGGGCGGCCCTGTGCGTCCTGGGCTGGTACGGGGTCTCCGGTGAGGCCTTCGTCGAACAACAGATCCCCTACCTGGCCTCCGCCACCGTCCCGGGCGCGGCCCTGATCGTGGCGGGCATCGTGCTGGTCGCCCTGCGCTCACCCGGCCGGCCCCCGGCCGCGCCGCCCCCGCCCGCCCCGGGCGACCTGACGGACCGACGGGTCGAGCGGCTCTACACCCTCCTGGTCGAACCCGATGAACCTGATGAGCCCGATGAACCTGATGAGCCCGGCGAACCTGATGAGCCCAGCGAACCGGACAGGCCGGACGGCTCCGACGGGCCCGCCACGCCGACGGGGACCGGACCGGTCGCCCTCGCCGACGGCACGCTCTACCACCGGCCCGGCTGCCCGCTGGTGAGCGGCAAGCACGGCGCGGAGCCGGTGGACGCCGCCGCCGTACGGGCACGGGGGCTCACCCCCTGCCCGATCTGCGAACCGGACGGGCCCGGACCCGCTGGTCACGCCGGACCCACCCGCCCGGCCGGCTGAGGCGGTGCCGCCCGTGCCCGACACCCCTCCCCTCGACTC
This sequence comes from Kitasatospora sp. NPDC058218, assembly GCF_042882445.1. NCBI lineage: Bacteria > Bacillati > Actinomycetota > Actinomycetes > Kitasatosporales > Streptomycetaceae > Kitasatospora > Kitasatospora sp. NPDC058218. Next base: position 108,523 of record NZ_JBHVWC010000028.1, read on the forward strand.
CCTCGGCCTCACCGTCGACCTCGCCCTGGCCGGCCTCACCGTCGGCAGCGCGGCCGCCCTCAGCGGGATCGGCCTGGTCGTCTGCCACCGCGCCACCGGCGTGCTCAACCTCGCCCAGGGCGCCCAGGCGATGCTCGTCGCCTATCTGCTGCGCGACCTGGTGGTGGTGCGGCACTGGCCGGTCTGGCCGGCCCTCGCCTGCTGTCTGCTGCTGGTCGCGCCCGCGCTCGGGGTGCTGCTGGACGCCCTGGTGTACCGGCCCCTGCAGCGGCGCGGCGCCGGCACGGCCGAGACGATGGTCGCCGGTGTCGGCGTGTTCGTGCTGCTCATCGGGGTGGTGGTGCTGGTCTGGGGCACCGCTCCACTGAGCGGCGCGCCGTCCCCGTTCGGCGCCGCCCCGATCGCGCTGCCCGACGGGCACACCCTGCGCCCCGACACCGTGGCCCAGCTCGTCGCCATCCTGGTGCTCGCCCTGACGGTGGCCGCCACGACCCGCTTCACCCGGTTCGGGCTCCGGCTTCGGGCCGTCGTCGACGACCGCCGGCTGGCCCGGCTGGCCGGGGTGGACGCCGACCGGGTCTCGGCGGCGGGCTGGGCGTTCGGCTCGTTCACCGCCGGCCTGGTCGGCGTCGCCCTCGCGCCGTACCTGCTGCTCGACCCGTACGGGCTGCCGCTGTTGGTGATGGAGACGATGGCGGTCGCGGTGGCGGCGCGGTTGCGCAGCATCCCGGTGGCGGTGGCGACCGGCCTCGGTCTCGGGATCGCGCAGGCCGAACTGGCCAGGCTGCGCCCGTCCGGCCAGTTGCTGCCGCTGGTCCAGGCGGTGCAGGCCAACCTGTTCGTGGTGGCGCTGCTGGCCGCCGCCCTACTGGCCGGGCCGCGGATCACCGGCCGGTCCGGTGACCGCGCCCCGCTCGCCGCGCGCGGACCGGCGGGCGGCGGCCGGGCGGCCCGGGCGGTCTGCCTGGTGCTGCTCCTGCTGCCGCTGGGCTTTCGCGACAACGACCTGCGCAGCGCGCTGCTGGTGCCCGCGCTGGCCCTGGTCCTGCTCTCGATCGTGGTGGTGACCGGGTACGGCGGGCAGATCTCGCTCGGCCAGGCCGGGTACGCGGGGCTGGGCGCGCTCGGCACGGCGCTGCTGATGTCCGGGCGGATCCCCTTCGTGCCTGCCCTGCCCGCCGTGCCCGCGCTGCTGTTGGCGGTGCTGGCGACCGCCCCGCTGGGGCTGCTCACCGGCTGGCCGGCGATCCGGCGGCGCGGGCTGGCGCTGGCGCTGGTCACCTTCGCGGTCGGGACGGCGATGAGCCGCTTCGTCTTCCAGCAGCCGTACGCGACCACTGGGCTCACCCTGGACCGGCCCGCCTTCCTGTCCGGCGACCGCGCCTTCTACCTCGCCGAGCTGCTGCTGCTCGGGCTGGGCCTGCTGGTGGTGCGCGTGCTGCACCGGGGGCGACTGGGCCGGGCCCTGACGGCTATGCGCGACCACGAGCCGGGCGCGGTCGCGGCGGGCGTGAACGTGCCCGGGCTGAAGCTGTTCGCCTTCGTGGCCGGGGCGGCGCTGGCCGCGCTCGGCGGCGCGCTGATGGGCCTGGCCGGGCGGGCCTTCGACCCGGCCTCGTTCGATCCGGTGCGCGGGCTGCTCTGGTTCGCGGCGGTGGTGGTGGCCGGCGCGGACAGCGCGCTCGGTGCGGTGCTGGCCGCCGCGCTGCTGATCGGCCTGGACGCGGGCACGGTGGCCGGGGTGTCGGCGGTCGCGGTCGGCCTGCTGGCGGCGGCGATCGGCCGCCTGCCGGGCGGCCTGGCCGGGGTGGTGGCCCGGGCGGCCCGCCGCCGCCCGGCGGAACCGGCCGCCGCGCCGGCGCCCGGGCGCCTCACCCCGGCCGGGCGCCGGGTCCGCGCCCTGCTCGCCGCC
>NZ_JBHVWC010000029.1:0-41496 GCF_042882445.1 Kitasatospora sp. NPDC058218
ACCCCGGGCCCGGCGCGGGCCCCGGCGCGCGCCGCCGACCGGTCGGCCGCGCGCCTGGTGGCCCGCAGCGCCCGGGCCACGGAGGCCGGCCTGCCCAGCACCCCGCCCTCGCCGCACTGGCGGGCCGGTGAGCGGAGCCTGCGCCTGCTCACCGTGGCCACCGTCGCGGCCGTCGCCGCGCTGGCCACCGGCCACGCCTGGCTGTTGGCCCTGGCGGCGGGTCCGACCGTCCTGCTCGCCCTGGCCGCCCCGGGGCGCGACCGGCCGTCCCGACTCACCGCCGAGAGCGTGGCCACACCGCGCCGCTGCCTGGAGGGCGAGCCGATCACCGTACGGGTCACCATCCGCCACGACGGGCGGATCGGCCGGCTCGACCCGACCGTCGCCCTCGGCCCGGGCCTCGCCCTGACGGCGGTGACCGTCGGCGCCACCGAGGTGGACCTCGTCGTCCGGGCCGAACGCTGGGGCCGCTGGACCCTGGGTAGCGTCGACCTCGACGTCTACGACGCCGGCGGGCTGACCCGCCGGACGGTGCGCACCGAGCTCGGCGCGGTGGACGTCTTCCCGTTGCCGAGCGCGGCCCGCCTCACCCCGATCCCGGTGCGGCTGCCGGAGCGCCTCGGCGAGCACACCACCGCGCACGAGGGCACCGGCGTCGAGGTCATCGGCGTGCGCCCGCACGTGCCGGGCGAGCGCCAGCGGCGCATCCACTGGCCGTCGACCACCCGCCGCGACGCCGTCCAGATCAACCAGTTCGCCGCCGAGCGGGCCGCCGACGCGGTCGTCCTGCTGGACACGCTGGCCGACTTCCGGGACGCGGCCACCGGTCTGTCCAGTCTGGACGAGACGCTGCGCGCGGCCGGCGGACTGACCCGCGCCTACCTGCGCCGGCACGACCGGGTCGGCCTGATCGCGGTCGGCGGGAAGCTGCGCTGGCTCACCGCGGGCAGCGGGGACCGCCAGTTCCACCGGATGGTGGAGAGCGTGCTGGAGGTCCGTCAGGACCGGGGGCTCCGCGGGCCCGCCGTGCCCCGGCTCCCACCGGCCGCCCTGCCCGGTCACGCGCTGGTGTACGCGTTCACCTCGCTCGCCGACCAGCGCATCCTGGAGGTGCTCGGCCACGTCCGCGACCGCGGCAATCCGCTGGTCGTGGTGGAGATCCCGGCCGGCGAACCGGCGGTGGAGCCCGGCGACGAGATCGGCGAGGTGGCCCGGCGGCTCTGGCACGCCGAACGCGAGGCGATGCGCTCGGCCTTGCGCGCCCGGGGCATCCCGGTGGCCCGCTACACCCCGGGCGAGGCGCTCGACCTGGCGCTCGCCCCGCTGCTGCGCCGCCGGATCGGGGGAGGAGCCCGATGACCACGACCACGACCACGACCGGTGCCGCTGTCGGTACCGCCGCTGCCACCGCCGGCGAGTCCCGGCCGGAGCCCCCGGCGGTGCGGGCCCGGTGGCCCCGCCGGGCCGATCGGGCCGCCCTGCGCTGCACCGGCGTCGCCCTGGTGCTCGCCGCCGCCGGGGTCGGCGGCGGCGCCGGCGCCGTGGTGGACCGGTTCGGGCCCGCCGCCGTGGTGGCCGCCGTGGCCTTCGCGCTCTGGGCCGCCCCGCCGCTGGAGGAACCACCGCCCCGCGCGCACACCTGGCTCGGCCGCCTCGCGGCGGCGCGCAGCACCGTACTGGCCGCCGGGAGCGTGCTGCTGGCCGCGCTGGGCGAGCCCCCGTTCGGGCAGGTCGCGGTGGTCGCCGCGCTGCTGATCGGCTATCTGCTGCTCGTCGACGCCCTCGGCCCGCAGCACGACCGAATCCGGCCCGCGCACGCGCTGGCCGCCCTCGCCGCGTCCGGTCTGGTCCTGCCCGTGGCGTTCGCGTCGACCGGGGCGGGGGAGTGGTCGCGTCCGGTCGCCCTGATCGGCCTGGCGGCCGTCGGGTGGGGCCTCGCCCTGCTCCTGCCACGGCGCCGCCCCCGGGCGCGGCCGTCGCAAGCCCGCGACTGAGCGGCGCGGGCCCGCGGCAGCCCGCCCTGGGCGGCTCGCGGCCGACGGCCCGGACGCCCGCGCGTGGCGCCCCGGCGCCCCGGGCGTCGCCCCGGGTGGGCCGAAGGTCGCGCGCTGGCTACGATCGGTGAGCACGGGGCACAGGACGCGCCGGGCCGCGCGGCCGGCGTACGGCGAGGAACACTGGTGGGAGAGACGATGGCACACGCACGGGCCGGGCAGCAGGCGCAGCCGGACGACCTGGTGGACGTGGCGCGGTTGGTGACGGCGTACTACACGCTGCACCCGGATCCGGAGGAGCCGGGCCAGCGGGTGGCGTTCGGCACCTCGGGGCACCGGGGCTCCTCGCTGGACGCGGCGTTCAACGAGGACCACATCGCCGCCACCACGCAGGCGATCTGCGAGTACCGGGCCGCCCAGGGGATCACCGGCCCGCTGTTCCTCGGCGTGGACACCCACGCCCTGTCCGAGCCGGCCCGGGCCACCGCCGTCGAGGTGCTGGCGGCCAACGGCGTCGCCGTCCTGCTGGACAGCGCCGACGGCTACACCCCCACCCCGGCGGTCTCGCACGCGATCCTGGCCCACAACCGGCGCCACCCGCAGGCGCTGGCCGACGGCATCGTGGTGACGCCCTCCCACAACCCGCCCCGGGACGGCGGGTTCAAGTACAACCCGCCGAGCGGCGGTCCGGCCGGCTCGGAGGCCACCGGCTGGATCCAGGACCGCGCCAACGCCCTGATCCGGGACGGCCTGCGGGGCGTCAAGCGGGTGCCCTACGCCCGCGCCCTGACCGCCGCGACCACCGGCCGCCACGACTACCTCACCGCCTACACCGAGGACCTGGTCTCGGTGCTGGACCTCGACGCGGTGCGGGCGTCGGGCCTGCGGATCGGCGCGGACCCGCTGGGCGGGGCGTCCGTCGCCTACTGGGGGCGGATCGCCGAGACGCACCGCCTGGACCTGACCGTGGTCAACCCGGTCACCGACCCCACCTGGCGCTTCATGACGCTGGACTGGGACGGCAAGATCCGGATGGACTGCTCCTCGCCGGCCGCGATGGCCTCGCTGATCGAGCGCCGGGACCAGTTCGCGATCGCCACCGGCAACGACGCGGACGCCGACCGCCACGGGATCGTCACCCCGGACGGCGGCCTGATGAACCCGAACCACTACCTGGCGGTCGCCGTCGACTACCTCTACCGCCACCGCGCCGACTGGCCGGCCGACGCCGCCGTGGGCAAGACGCTGGTGTCGTCCTCAATGCTGGACCGGGTCGCCGGCGACCTCAAGCGGGACCTGGTCGAGGTGCCGGTCGGCTTCAAGTGGTTCGTCGACGGGCTGCTGGAGGGCTCGATCGCGTTCGGCGGCGAGGAGTCGGCCGGGGCGTCCTTCCTGCGCCGGGACGGCGGGGTGTGGACCACCGACAAGGACGGCATCCTGTTGGCCCTGCTGGCCTCGGAGATCACCGCGGTGACCGGCCGCACGCCCAGCGAGTACTACCGCGACCTCACCGGCCGTTTCGGGGCTCCCGCCTACGCGCGGGTGGACGCCCCGGCCGACCGGGAGCAGAAGGCGCTGCTGGCCCGGCTGTCGCCGGAGCAGGTCCGTGCCGGTGACCTGGCCGGCGAGCCGGTCACCGCCGTCCTCACCGAGGCGCCGGGCAACGGTGCGGCGATCGGCGGGATCAAGGTCTGCACCGAGAACGCCTGGTTCGCGGCCCGCCCGTCGGGCACCGAGGACGTGTACAAGATCTACGCGGAGTCCTTCCACGGCGCCGACCACCTCGCCCGGGTCCAGGCCGAGGCGCGCGAGCTGGTCAACGAGGTCCTCGCCGGCCCTGCGGCCTGACCTCCCGCTCCACGGCGGTGTCGGGGCCCGGGTGGGCGAGCGCAGGCTCGCCGCCGGGCCCCGGCCGGCGAGCCTGCGCGACCTGAAGCGCGACCGCGTCGTGACCGGTCGACCACGTACCGATCACCCGGGGTCGACCTGACGATTCGTCAATCTCCCCTGCTTGAAGGGGAACTGGCCATGGCGGCGAACCCGACGCGGCTCAGTTCCCGGCGGCCGGGGCGGGCTGTTCGGCGTCGCCGAAGCGCGCCAGGGTCAGCGCGCCCACGATCGCGGCGGCGAACCCGGCGACGGCGAGCGGCGTCGCGTCGTGGCGGGTGCGGTCGCCGAGCAGGAGCACCCCGACGACGGCCGGGCCCAGGGTCTCGCCGAGCACCATCGCCGCCGTCGCCGCGGTGACCGAGCCGCTCTGCATGGCCCAGGTCAGCGCGGTGAAGCCGCCCAGCCCGGCGACGGCGATCGCGTACGCCGACGGCTCGCCGAGCAGCTCCGGCAGCCGCGGCTCCGGCAGCACCCGCACCGCGACGCCCACCACCCCGAACTGCAGTCCGGCCACCAGGCCCAGCAGCGGGGCGCGTCGCGCCCCGGCCAGGTGGACCACCGCCCAGCCCGCGGCCGTCAGGACGACCGAGACCAGCAGGACGCCCAGACGCAGCGGCGGATCGCCGGTGCCGCTGCCGTCGCGCCCGGCGGTGAGCGCCAGGACGCAGAGCCCGACGCACACCGAGACCACCCCGACCCACTCGCTGCGGCGCAGCCGGATCCGCAGCACCCGGGCCGCTCCGACGGCGGTGACGGCGAGCGCGGAGGCCAGGGCGGCCTCGACCACGTAGAGCGGCAGCCGCTCCAGTGCGACCAGTTCGGCGGCGAACCCGAGCATGTCCATCGCGACGCCCACCAGGAACGGCCACTGGCGGAACGCCCCGGCCAGCGCGGCGGCCTCGCCCGGCTGGTGGCCGACCGCGGCGCGGCGCGCGCCCACCGCCTGGAGGACGGTGGCCGAGCCGGTCAGGAGTGCGGCCAGGAGTGCCGCCAGCAGGCCGAGGGACATGGGCCGACGGTACGGATCCGGGGGCGGACGGGTGTCCGGCTCGCCGGGCGGAGGGTGCGGATCGCCGCCGCCGTCACCCGCCCGGACGCCCGGGCACACCGTCACACCGCTGGTCGGGAAGCTTCCCTGACGTCACGTCCGCCGGTCGGCGGGGGTCGAACGGCGGGTCGGTTTCCGGCCTGGTGACTGGTTGTCATGCGCAGTTGGACTGGAAGTTACTTTTCGGTAATCTCGGGTCGTCCCACGGGTGAACCACCCGCCGCTTGCTGAAGGAACCTCACGTGCACCTCCCCTGGTCCCGCCGGTCCGGCCGCCTCGTGCGCTCGGCCCTGGCCGTCGCCGCAGCCACCACCCTGTTCGCCGCCGTCCCGCCCCCGTCGGCCCTCGCGGCCCCTGCGGACGGCGCCGTCACCGACGGCGGGACGACCCACCTCGACGCGGTCGAGCGCGCACTGCGCGAGGTGTCGCCCGGCCTGGAGGGCACGGTCTGGGAGCGCACCGAGGGCAACGCGCTGACCTCCGCCACCGACGATCCGGCCGGCTGGCTGCTCCAGACGCCCGGCTGCTGGGGCGACTCCGGGTGCGCCGACCGCCGGGGCACCCGCGCGCTGCTCGCCCGGATGCGGGCGGACGTCGCCGCCGCCACCCGCACGGTCGACGTCTCCACCCTCGCGCCGTTCCCCAACGGCGGCTTCCAGGACGCGCTGGTGGAGGGGCTCAGGGCCTCGGCCGCCGCCGGGCACCACCTCCAGGTGCGGATCCTGGTCGGGGCGGCGCCGCTCTACAACGCGAACATCCTGCCCTCGCGCTACCGCGACGAACTGCTCGCCAAGCTCGGCCCCGCGGCCGGCTCGGTGACCCTGAACGTCGCCTCGATGACCACCTCCCGCACGGCACTCTCCTGGAACCACTCCAAGCTGCTGGTGGTCGACGGCCGAAGCGTGATCGCCGGTGGCATCAACGGGTGGAAGGACGACTACCTCGACACCGCGCACCCCGTCTCGGACGTCGACCTCGCCCTGGCCGGGCCCGCCGCCACCTCGGCCGCGCGCTACCTGGACACCCTGTGGGCGTGGACCTGCGGCCGCACCGGCCTGTTCGACAACGCGTGGTTCGCCTCCTCCGACGGCGGCGCCTGCCGGCCCTCGATGGAACGCGACCTCAACCCCGCCGCGCCCGCCGTCGGCGGCGTCCCGGTCATCGCCGTCGGCGGCCTGGGCGTCGGCGTCAAGGCCGCCGACCCCGCCTCGGCCTACCGGCCCGGCCCGGTCGCCGGGGTCGCCGAGACCCAGTGCGGCCCGCTCGCGCTGCACGACAACACCAATGCCGACCGCGACTACGAGACGGTCAACCCCGAGGAGAACGCCCTGCGCGCGCTCGTCGACAGCGCCCGCGGCCACATCGAGATCTCCCAGCAGGACGTGAACGGCACCTGCCCGCCGCTGCCGCGCTACGACGCCCGGCTGTACGACCTGCTGGCCGCCAAGCTCGCCGCCGGGGTCAAGGTGCGCATCGTGGTCAGCGACCCGGCCAACCGCGGTGCGGTCGGCAGCGGGGGCTACTCGCAGATCAAGTCGCTCTCCGAGGTCTCCGACGTGCTGCGGGCCCGGCTGACCGCCCTGACCGGCGACCGGGCGAAGGCCGGCGCCGCGCTGTGCGGCAACCTCCAGCTCGCCTCCTTCCGCGCGGCCCCGACCGCCACCTGGGCGGACGGGCACCCGTACGCGCTGCACCACAAGCTGGTCGCGGTCGACGGCTCGGCCTTCTACATCGGCTCGAAGAACCTCTACCCCGCCTGGCTGCAGGACTTCGGCTACGTCGTCGAGGACAAGGGTGCCGCGGCCCAGTTGGACCGCGACCTGCTCGCGCCCCAGTGGACGTATTCGCAGGCCGCCGCGACCGTCGACTGGACGAGGGGGCTCTGCCGGGCCTGATCGCCGGGCCTGATCGCCGGCCCCGACGCGACGCGGCCGGGGGCCGGGACGCCGTGGACCCCGAGGGGTCATCCGGAGTCCCGGCCCCCGGCCGCGTCGTCGGCCCGCCGGTCCTGGGCGCGGTCCCTGGAGTGACAGGGGAGGTGGCGGCTCAGCGCGTCGCCGCAGTTGGCGGCGGCCGCCCGGCACAGCAGGGCGGTCAGGCGGGTGGTGAACGGGTGGACCCGCCTTCGCAGGGCGGACATCGCACGGTTGTCGAGGCGTTCGACGGCGGCTGCCAGGGCCCGGGCGCCGCGTACGACGGCGGCGCAGGTCAGGGCGGTGCGGTGGGCGGCGTGGTGGGAGAGTCTGCGGAACCGGTTCACACAGGTGCAACATTCCGGCCACCCGGCCGGTTCTGGTCACCGCCCCCCTTTCTGGTGGCGAACGCCTTGGCGCGCGCCCCTTTCCGGCGCCACCGCCGTGGCGCGCGCCCCTTTCCGGCGCCACCGCCGTGGCGCGCGCGGTGGCGCGGTCGGGTGGCGCGGTGCGGTGTCGGTGCCCCGGGGCGGCCGACCCGGGTGTCGGCTCAGCCCGACACGTCGCGGGCGGTGCTGCTCCTGGCCACCAGGTTCCAGCTGATGACCCGTTCGGGATGCACCCGGAGGATCTCGTGGGCGAAGTAGGCCGGTGCCACCGGCGGGACGTCGACGGTCAGCAGCTCGGCGCGGCCGCGGATCTCCACGCCCCGGCCCCAGCCCGGGGCGGGCGCGTCCGTGTCGTCGGCGGGCGTCATGTCGTCGACGAGGAAGGAGACCCGCGGGTCGCGGGCCGCGTTGCGGTACTTCTGGCTGGTGGCCATCCGGGGCCCGCCGATGTCGATCGTGCCGTCCTCGTTGAGCCGGAAGCCCACCGGTCGGACTTGTGGAGCTCCCTGCGGGCCGGAGGTGGCCAGCCGGCCGAGCTGCTGACCGGCGAGGTAGGCGCGCTCCTCGGGGGTGAAGACCATGACTGCTGCGCTCCGTTCGGTAGGGCCGGGTAACGCGTCGACCGTAGAGGGTGAAGCGGGCTTGAGGTCAAGAACCCGGCGCGCGGGGTGAGTCCGGGCGGTGCGCGGGCGGTGATCCGCCTGCTCGGCCGGGCCGTCCGGCGATTCGAGGCGGCTCGTCAACCCTTATGTCTTGTCCATAACTTGACGAACAGTCAGGCTGTTCCGGGGAATCTTCGGAGGGGGTGGGTCCATGGGCCCGAAGCAAGGTCTTCGCCGTGTCTGCGTCGTCCTCGGCGTCGCCGGGGCGCTGTCGCTCGGCGCGGGTGGGGTGCTGCCCGCGTCGGCGGCCGCGCCCGAGGGGGTGGTCCAGGGGGCCCGGGCGGGGAACGCCGTCCCGGGCAGCTACCTGGTCGTCCTCAAGGCGCCCGCGGGCGGGAGCGGTTCGGTCGCGAGCAGCGCGGCGGTCCTCGCCCGCGCCTACGGCGGGACGGTCCGGCGCACCTACGACGCGGCGGTGAACGGCTTCTCCGCCACGCTCACCGAACGGCAGGCGCGGCGGCTGGCCGCGGACCCGTCCGTCGCGCTGGTCTCGCAGAACCGCCGGCTGCGGGTGGACGCCGTCCAGCCCGAGCCGGACTCCTGGGGGCTGGACCGGATCGACCAGCGCCGGAAGCCGTTCGACAACCGGTACGCCTACCCGGACTCCGGCGGGCGGGGCGTCACGGCGTACGTCGTCGACACCGGGGTGCGGATCACCCAGGAGGAGTTCGACGGGCGGGCGTCCTACGGGTACGACGCCATCGACGGCGACGGCGAGGCGGCGGACGGTCACGGGCACGGCACGCACGTGGCCGGGACGGTGGCCAGCAGCGTCTTCGGGGTCGCGAAGAACGCGAGGATCGTGGCGGTCAGGGTCCTGGACGACGACGGTTACGGCACCACCGAGCAGGTCGTCGCGGGCCTGGACTGGGTGACCAGGAACGCCGTCAAGCCGGCGGTGGTCAACCTGAGCCTCGGCAGCGAGCCGGACCCGGTCCTGGACGCGGCGGTGGCCCACTCGATCGCCACGGGCCTCACCTACACGGTGGCGGCGGGCAACGACGCCGTCGACGCCTCCGAACACTCGCCCGCCCGGGTCCCCACGGCGATCACCGTCGGGGCGACCGACGAGGACGATGCCAGGGCCTCGTTCTCCAACTACGGCCCGCTCGTGGACCTCTTCGCGCCCGGGGTGAACATCACCTCGACGCAGAACTGGAGCGACTACGGCGGGTTCGGCCTCGACATGTCGGGCACCTCGATGGCGGCCCCGCACGTGGCGGGTGCCGCCGCGCTCTACCTGGCGGACCACCCGGCCGCCACGCCCGCCCAGGTGGCCACCGCGCTCACCGCGGCGGCCACCACCGAGGCGGTGAGCGACGCGGGGCCCGGCTCGCCCGACCGGCTCCTCTACACCGGTGCCGTTCCGATCCGGCCGCGCACCCAGTTCGCCAGCCCCACCCCGGTGCCCATCGACGGCCAGGGCGTCCACGAGTCCCCGATCACCGTCTCCGGGGTGGCCGGCAAGGCGCCGAAGGACCTGGAGGTCCGACTCGACATCGCCTACGAGTGGCGCGGCGACCTGCGGGTCGAGCTGGTGGCGCCGAACGGCGCGGTGTTCCTGCTGCGCGAGGAGAAGATCTGGGACGGCGACCCGGCGATCACCGGGATCGTCGGCACCGACGCCTCGGCGAGCACCGCGAACGGCCTCTGGCGGCTGCGGGTGACCGACCTCTTCGGCTACTGGACCGGGACGATCAACAGCTGGGCGCTGCGGTTCTGACCGGCCGGCCCCGGCGGGTGCTCAGCCGTCCCGGAGGGCGGCCGCCTCCTCGCGGATCAGTTCGCGCAGCGCCGCCAGCCGGGGCCGGTCGTCGTCGAGCCGCCACTGCATCTCCAACGGCAGGGTGGCCCGGCCGGTGAGCCGCACGGTGACCACCTCCTCGGTGAGGTGCCCGGTCATCGAGCGGGGGACGAGCGAGAACGCGCGGTTCTGGGAGAGCAGGTACAGCCGTGAGCCGACGATGCGCGGCGGGCTGACCAGGACCGGCGGCTCGACGCCGCGTTCGGAGCAGAGGCCGAGGACGTGGTCGTGGTAGCGCGGGTGCTGCTCCCGCGGCCAGAGCAGGAGCGGGAGGTCCCGCAACTCGTCCAGCCGCACGGCGTCGCGCCCGGCGAGCGGGTGGCCGCGGCCGAGCGCCACCCGGACGGGCTCGTCGGCGATCGTCTCCCGCCGGTAGCCGGGCACCTCGTCAAGGAAGCGGCCCAGGCCGATGTCGGCGAGCTCGGCGGCGAGCGTCGTCGACACGCGGCCCGTGTCGACGGAGACCTCCGCCGTTTCCAGGGCGGGCAGTTCGCGCTCGGCCCGGCTGACCACGGCGGGCAGCAGCCGGTTCATGACGCTGGGGGAGGCGACGATCCGGGCCGTCCCCATCCGCGCCTCCTCGTGCAACCGCACCCGGGCGAGCAGGGATTCGGCCTGGGCGAGGAGCCGGGCGCTCTCGGCGGCCATCACCTCGCCCGCCGAGGTGAGGCCGACCGCCCGGCGGCTGCGGTCGAACAGCTCGACGCCGACCGCCCGCTCCAGCCGGGCGACCTCCTGACTGACGGTCGGCTGCGAGATGTGCAGGCGCTCGGCGGCGCGGCCGAAGTGCAGACCTTCGGCGACCGCGAGGAAGACTTCGAGCTGACGCAAGGTGAATCCCATAGCCGAAAGACTATGGGAAGGCCCGGTACTCATTCTGGATCCCGATGCGAACGATCCCTAGGCTGACCGGCACGTTGCCACAATGTGGTGGCATCCCAGAGAGAGTCGTGGTTCCCATGACCGGACTGCCGATCCGCATCTCCGACGACGTCGCCCGGGCCGTCGCCGACGGGACCCCTGTCGTCGCGCTGGAGTCGACCATCTTCACGCACGGGCTGCCGCGCCCCCGCAACCTGGAGGTCGCGCTGGAGGCGGAGGAGCAGCTGCGGGCCGCCGGGGTCGTCCCGGCGACGATCGGCGTCTTCGCCGGGGTGCCCACGGTGGGGCTCGGCCCGGACCAGATCAAGGAGCTGTCCGAGTCGGACGACCTGGACAAGGCGAGCCTGCGCGATCTGCCGGTGGTCGCCGCGCTGGGCCGGCACGGCGGGACGACCGTCGCGGCCACCGCCTTCCTCGCCCACCGGGCGGGCATCCGGGTCTTCTCCACCGGCGGGCTCGGCGGCGTGCACTTCGGCGCGGCGGAGAGCTTCGACGAGTCGGCCGACATGACCACGCTGGCCGCCACGCCCGTCACCGTGATCAGCGCGGGCGTGAAGTCGATCCTGGACATCCGGGCGACGCTGGAGCGCTTCGAGACGCTCAACATCCCCGTCATCGGCTACCGGACGCGCAACTACCCCGGCTTCTACGTCACCGACTCCGGGCACGAGATCGCCTACCGGGTGGACTCCCCCGAGGAGGCCGCGCGGGTCATCGCGGCCCGGGACGGTCTGGAACTGCCCCAGGCCGTGCTGATCGCCAACCCGGTCGACCCCGCCGAGCAGCTGCCGCCCCGGGAGCTGGACGCGCTACTGACCAGGGCCCGGGCCGAGGCCGAGCGCCGGGGCATCACCGGCAACGCCTCGACGCCGTTCCTCCTCGACTTCATCCAGCGCGACACCCGGGGCCGCAGTCTGGACGTCAACGTCGCGGTCTACCGGGGCAACGTCCGGCTCGGCGGCCGGATCGCCACCGCCCTGGCGGCGCTGCGGAACGAGGCGTAGGCCGGTGCTCGGGGTACTCGGTGATCTCGTCGAGGACGTCGTGGTCTGGGTGGACGGGCCGCTGCGGCACGGCACCGACTCCACGGCCCGGGTCTTCCGCCGACGCGGCGGCAGCGCGGCGAACGTCGCGAGCTTCGCCGCCGGGCAGTGGCCCGCGCGGTTCATCGGCTGCGTCGGCGACGACCCGGCGGGGGACGGCGTGGTCGCCGAGCTGGCCGGCCACGGCGTCGACGTCCGGGTCGTCAGGAAGGGGCAGACGGGCAGCATCGTCGTCCTCATCGACGACGCCGGCGAGCGCACGATGCTCCCCGACCGGGGCGCCGCCACCCTGCTGGACGCCGTGCCGGACGAGTGGCTCGCCGATCTGGCCCACCTGCACGTGCCCGCCTACTCCTTCGACGGGGAGCCGATCGGCGGCACGGCGGCCGACGCCCTGCGGCGCGTCCGCCGCGCGGGCGGCACCACCTCGCTGGACGCCTCCTCGACGGGCATGCTCGGCGGGTTCGGCCGCGAGCGCTTCCTCGCCCTCGCGGCCGAGTTGACGCCCACACTGCTGTTCGCCAACCGGGAGGAGGCCGCCTTCCTCGGGCTCCTGGTGGACGGCCGCCCCGGCCCGGCGCGGGCACGGCTGGCGGCCACGACGGTCGTCACCAAGTCCGGTGCGGCGGCGACCACCGTGGACGCGCCCGGGCAGGCCCCCTTCTCGGTTCCCGTCCCGCCGGTCGACGAGGTCCGCGACCTCACCGGCGCCGGCGACGCGTTCGCCGCCGGCTTCCTCGCCGGGTACCTGGCCGGCGTCGACCTGCGCGAGGCCACCGTGCGCGGCCACCGGTGCGCGGCGAAGGTCCTGGCCTCGCCCGGCGCGTCCTTCGGCGCCGGGTGAACGCCGCGCGGGCCGACGGGTGTCGGTGGCAGGGCCTAGCATTTCTCCCGTGTCGGTCAACATAGAACTCGCCCTCGTCGTCGACGGCCTCACCGGTCGGGAGCAGGCGTGGGAGGTGGTGCACGCCCTCGCCGCCGTGCTGCGGGACGAGGGGATCGAGGACGAGGTGCGGATCGGCGTGGGCGAGCTGGACGGGGAGTTCATCGTCTCGGGCGAGAGCGACTACCCGCTGGTCGTCACCCGGTTCTACGCCTGGCGGCCGGCGTTCGAGGGCTACGTCGCCCAGGCCGTCGGGAAGGTGGCGCCGAACGCGCGAGCGGCCGTCGAGTGGGGCTACCCGGACGAGCGCTGAGCGGCTGTGCCGGTCGGGCCCGCCGGCACCCCCGCGGACGGTGGAGAGTCCGTCACCACGTGGGGCCGGTCCGGTGGGGACGGCCCGTCCAGCGCCGCCGGCACGCCCCGACCACACGCCCGCGGGGCCCGGCCGCCGCAGCGGCGATACTGGGGTGCGGGGCGGAGGCGGCGTCGTGGATACTGATCGCCGCGCAGGTGGGACGCCTGGATCTCTCGGTGTCCCCGGCACCGGCGCGCCTTCGGCTTCACCCCAGGGGGGATCAACCTTGTCGTTCCGCCGTCGCGTTGGCATAGCCATCGCCGTCGCGTGTTCGGCCGGCGCGGGCACGGCGCTGCCGTCCATCGCGCATGCCGAGACCGCCGTGCTCTACGTGGACAACAGCACCGCCGCCAACTGCTCGGACTCCGGTACCGGCACCCAGGCCCAGCCCTACTGCAGCATCCAGGCCGCCGCGGACGCGGCCCAGCCGGGACAGACCGTCCAGATCGCCCAGAACCGCACCTACACGGGGCAGATCACGGTCCGACGTTCGGGCCTGCCCGGAAAGCCGATCGTCTTCAAGGCCGACATCCCGTACAAGATCCCGGCCACGAGCATCGAGGCGAACTTCCAGGAGGGGCCGAACCCCTCCCCGTACGGGTTCCTGATCTCGGGCGTGCACGACGTCACCGTGACGGGCCTGGCGATCAGGGCCCCGCAGGAGGGCGTGCTCGTCCAGGACTCCGAGCGGATCGTCCTGGACCGCACCGCCGTGTACGCGGGCAGCGGCGGCGCCGCCCAGCCGGGCCCGGCCGTCCGGATCACCGGCCGGAGCGCGGGCGTCACGGTGAGCCGCAGCCAGATCGGCTCGGGCGGCACGACCGGCATCGCGGTCGAGGCCGGGGTGACGGGCACCGTCCTCACCACCAACCTGGTGACCGAGACCGAGGGCCGGGGCGTGCTGGTCACCGACGCCCCCGGCACCGTGGTGGTCGGCAACACCTTCGGGCGGAACTGCCTCAGTGACATCGACCTCGCCGGCAACTCCTCCGGCGCGGTCGTCGAGAACAACGTGCTGGCGAAGCGTCCGGCCGACTGGTGCGGCGGCGTGCCGGTCTCCGCGGTCGCGCTGGCGGTGTCGCCGGGCTCGACCCAGGGCACCAAGGTCGACTACAACAGCGTCCAGCCCGCACCCGGCGTGGCCGCCTATTCCTGGGGCGGCACGGCCTACGCGACCCCGGAGGCCTTCCGGGCCACCGGCCAGGGGGCCCACGACAACGGGGCCGACCCGACCTTCTCCCAGTGGGCGACGGACTACCGCCCGGTCGCGGTCGAGGGTCTGACGGACGCCGCCGACGCGACGGCTCCCGGCACCCTGGACACCGACCTGTACGGCGACCCGCGCGCCGACCACCCGAAGATCGCCAACACCGGTACCGGCAACGGGTACCACGACCGTGGCGCGGTCGAGCTGCAGGACACCATGGGCGTCATGGTCTCGGGGCAGCGGAACTGGTCCGAGGGCCACCCGCTGACCGCCCGGATCACGGCCTGGTACAGCCCGGGGTGGGCTCCGGTCGGCGCCGTGCTGGACTTCGGCGACGGCACCGCGCCGATCGCGGTGACCTCCGGCAACCCGACCTTCGACCACGACTACCCGGCCGGCGGCAGCTACACGCTGACGCTCACCGCGACCAGCGAGACCGGTCTGGTCCGCACCTCCACCGGCACGGTCACGCTGCCTCCGCTGGCCGAGCTCCAGCCGAGCTTCACGCTCTCCCAGGCGGACCGGACCGTCGCCCGGATCGCCGTCACGGACCAGACCTCCAGCGCCTGGCCGGTGAGCCGCTACGCCATCGACTTCGGTGACGGCAGCGCTCCGGTCGTCAGCGAGGGGCCGACCCCGCCGAGCGGCGTCACCCACGACTACGGCGTGGCCGGGACGTACACCGTCACCGAGACCGTCGTCGACGACCACGGCCGCACCGGGACCGCCGCGAGGCAGCAGTCCGTCGGCGGCCCGCAGGCCGGGGTGCCGTTCACCGGCTACTTCGGCGGCCCCACCACCCACCTCGGGCTCTTCGACAAGGGCCGCTGGGCGCTGTCGTACCAGAAGACCTCGGGCTCGGTGAACCAGACCTGGACCTTCGGCGACCCGGGTGACCTCCCGGTGGTCGGCGCCTGGGACAACACCTGCCAGTGCCGGCTCGGCATCTACCGCCCGAGCACCGGCACCTTCGCCCTGCAGCACGGCGACAAGTCCGTCTCCACGGTCCAGTTCGGCGACCCGGGTGACCTCCCGGCCGTCGGCGCCTGGGACCACAACGGCCACGACCAGCTGGCCATCTACCGTCCGAGCACCGGCACCCTCGCGGTGCGCCACGACGACGGCAGCGTCTCCACCATGCGCTTCGGCGACCCGGGCGACCTCCCGGTGGTGGGCGACTGGGACGGCGTGCGCCACGCCCAGTTCGGCGTCTTCCGCCCCGGGCGGAACGCCGGTGACCCGAACCTGTTCATCCTGCGGCACGACGACGGCAGCGTCTCCAGCGCCGCTTACGGCGTCAAGGGTGACCTGCCGGTGGTCGGCGACTGGCTGGGCCGGGGCCGGACGACCTTCGGGATCTTCCGCCCGAGCAGCCACGTCTTCGCGCTGAGCAACGCCTACGGCGGCCAGGCCGACGCGGTCTTCACGATCTACGGCTGACCCGGACGGCGACGGCGGACGGCCGGGGCGCGCAGCGACTGCGCGTCCCGGCCGTTCGGCGTGTCACGGCGCCCACCGGGGCGGGCCGGCGTACCGGTTCACCCGGCCGGCCGCGCGGGCTCGGCGAGCGCCCCGGGCTCCGCTTCGTCGAACGGCCGGGCCAGCTCGGCGAGTTCGGCCGGTTCGAGGACGAGGTCGGCGGCCGCGGCGGAGTCGCGGATGCTGGCGGCCCGGCGGGCGCCCGGGATCGGGACGACGGCGGGGGACAGGGCCAGCAGCCAGGCCAGGCCGACCCGCTGGGGCGAGACGCCGCGTTCGGCGGCGATCCGGTGGAACGCGCCGGGCGCGACGAGGGCGTCCGAGGGTCCGTCGACGGCGCTGCGCGACAGTCCGCCCAGCGGACTCCACGGCAGGAAGGCCAGCCCCAGGCGCTCGCTGAGCCGTAGCTCCGGCCCGGCGGTGCGGACGGCCGGGGAGAACCGGTTCTGCACCGAGACCAGTCCGGTGCCCAGGATGTCCCGCGCCGCCAGGATCTGCTCCTCGTCGACGTTCGAGATGCCCGCGGCCCGGATCTTCCCGGCGTCCAGCAACTCGCGCAGGGTGCCCACCGAATCGGCCCACGGCACCCGGGGGTCGGGCTTGTGCAGCTGGTAGAGGCCGATCGCCTCGACGCCCAGCCGCCGCAGCGAGCCCTCGCAGGCACGCCGCAGTTGCTCCGGCCGGCCGTCGACCGTCCAGGAGCCGTCACCGGGCCGGCCGCGCCCACCCTTGGTGGCGACCAGTACGGCCGCCCGGTCCGCGGCGGAGCGGGCCGCCAGGGCGCGGGCCACCAGCCGTTCGTTGTGGCCGAGTTCGCCGGCGTGCCAGTGGTAGGAGTCGGCGGTGTCGACGAGGGTGACACCGGCGTCGAGCGCCGCGTGCAGGGTGGTCAGGGCGGACTCCTCGTCCGGGCGGCCCTCGACCGAGAGCGGCATCGCGCCCAGGCCGATCGCGCCGACGGCCGTGCCGCCGATGGTGCGCTGCCGCATGTCAGGCCTCCTGTGCGGGAAGGGCGGCCGCCTCGGCCACGGCGCCGGGCAGCCAGTCGGCCGCCGGGGAGAAGTGCAGGCCGAGCTCGACCGCGCGCCGGTTGTCCATCGGGTACCAGCGGTCGAAGGAGAACGGTGAGGCGTCCGCGCCCGCGGCGACCCGGTAGCGGGCGGTGGTGCCCAGCCGGTCGGCGATCAGCTCGCAGAGCGCGACCACGTCGAGGGCGTCCGGGGAGCCGGCGTTGAGCGGGCCGACGGCGGTGGAGGCCGCGGTCCGCACCAGCGCGGCGGCGATCTCCTCGTGGTGGACGAAGGAGGTGGGCTGCGGCCTCGCGTGCACCGCGACCGGCCGCCCGGCCGCGATCAGCTCCGTGTAGTGCGCCAGCCGGCCGGTGAAGTCCCGCGCCCCGCCACCCAGGACGTGCGCGCTGCGCACGCTCGCCCAGGAGAACGGCGGGTCCTGGGCGAGCACCGCCTCGGCCTGCCGCTTGCCCTCGGCATACCGGGTCGCCTCGTCGGCGTGCCGGGCGAGCGCCGCCGGATCGTGCCACGGCAGCTCCGGCCGGGCCGCCGGGTCGGTCGGGTCGACGACCTCCTCGGTCACCGGGACACCCGGCGTGGTCAGCACCCGGGGCGAGGTGGCCGGGTCGTACACCTCCATCGTCGAGGTCATCACGTACCGATCGGTGCGGCCCGCGAACACCCGGCGGGCGACGGCCGCCTGGACGGGGGTGTAGAGCACCTGGTCGATCACCGCGTCGAAGCCCCGGCCGCCGAGCGCGGCGGCCAGCCCGGCCTCGTCGGAGCGGTCGGCGCGGACGTGGTCGACACCGGGCGGCGGCGCCGTGGAGCCGCGGTTGACCAGGGTGACGCGGGTACCGGAGTCCCGCAGCAGGGTGACGAGGTTCAGGCCGAAGTACCGGCTTCCGCCGATGACGCAGACGTTTCGCATGCCCCCACTCTGCTGCCGTATCGTCATCAGCGGAACTACCGACCTGCTGAACGCGTCATCAGCAGAACTGTTGACCGGGGGAGCATGATGACCGGGGGAGCACGATGATCGACGTCCGGAGGCTCGGCGTGCTGCAGGCGGTCGCCGAGCACGGCAGCTTCAACCGGGCCGCCGCCGCCCTGCGGCTCACGCCGTCCGCGGTGTCCCAGCAGGTCGCCGCGCTGGAGCGGGGCCTGGGCACGGTGGTGGTGGAGCGCTCCACCCGGGGCGTGCGGCTCACCGAGGCGGGGCGACTGCTGGTGGAGGCGGCCACCGCGGTCTCCGCCGAGCTGCGCCACGCCCAGGAGCAGATCGGCCGGCTGGGCGCGGCCCGGCCCCGGCTCACCCTCGCCACCTTCACCAG
The DNA here is from genome assembly GCF_042882445.1 of Kitasatospora sp. NPDC058218. Taxonomy (NCBI): domain Bacteria; kingdom Bacillati; phylum Actinomycetota; class Actinomycetes; order Kitasatosporales; family Streptomycetaceae; genus Kitasatospora; species Kitasatospora sp. NPDC058218. The sequence goes on from NZ_JBHVWC010000029.1 coordinate 17,894, forward strand.
TGGCGGGCGGCACCTGCTGCCGGCGGCGCTGACCCGGTTCGCCGCCGAGCACCCGGAGGTCGAACTGCGCATCCTGGAACGGGAGCCCGAGGACAGTCTGCCGATGGTGCGCGAGGGGGTCGCCGACCTCGCGCTCGCCTACCACTTCGACGGGCCGCTGCCGGTGCTCCCGGGGGACCGGTCCGGCCTCGACTGGACGCCGCTGATGGACGATCCGCTCTCGGTGGTGCTGCCCGAGGGGCACCGGCTGGCCGGCCGGGAAGCCCTGGACCTCGCCGAACTCGCCGACGAGCGTTGGGTGCTGGGGTGTCTGAAGACCGAGACCTTCCTGCGCCGGTACGCGGCCGTGGCCGGCTTCGAGCTGCGGGTGGCGGGCTCCACGACCGACTACTTCTTCGCCCGCTCCCTGGTCGCCGCCGGGGTCGGAGTCTCGCTGGTGCCGTACGTCGCGCTCGACCCTGCCCTGCCCGGCACCCTGGTGGTGCCGGTGACGGCGCCCCGTCCCGCCCGGCACTTCGGGATCGCCCGCGCCCGGGGCCGCCGCCTGCCGCCCTACGCCGAGGAACTGGCCCGGCTGCTCCGGGAGCAGGTCGCGCCGGGCGGCGAGCGCGCAGCCAGGGGCTGACCGGCGGGCCGCTCCGGCCCGTTTCCGGATACGGCTCAAGTCGCCTGTCCGTCCGGCGACTTACCCGCAGGTGAAGAGTTGGATCGGGCCTTCCGGTGCGGCTCCGGCCCTGGTCACACTGTTGTCATGACCCGCACTCTACGCGCGTGGAAGACGCGCGCTGCCGCCGTCACCGCCGTCGCCCTGCTGACCCTCGCCCCCGCCGTGACCGCCACCGAGGCGCACGCCGCCGTGAGCGGCTCGGTGTGCCTCTCCGCGCTGCCGCCCGAGGCCGACCACACCCTCGACCTCATCGCGAGCAACGGCCCGTTCCCGTACTCGCAGGACGGCGTCGTCTTCCAGAACCGTGAGCGCGTCCTGCCGAGCAGGACCACCGGCTACTACCACGAGTACACCGTCGTCACGCCCGGCTCGCCCACCCGCGGCGCCCGCCGGATCGTCACCGGCCAGGCGTACCAGGAGGACTACTACACCGGGGACCACTACGCGACGTTCCGCCTGATCAAGTTCACCTGCTGACGGCCACGCCCTGACCGCCCCGGCCACGCCCTGACCGCTCCGACCACCGGTGCCGGCCACCCCCGAAACGCGGACCACCGACGGGGCAGTGAGGAGGGCGGTCACCCGGACGGCCGTGCCCGGCTGGACGGCCCCGACGGCCGGCCGGAGGGTGACAGGTACCGACGTCCACCGGACGGTGGGCCGGGCCACCGCGGAAGTGCCCGCACCCCGGTGCGGACGGGCCCCGGCCCGCACCGGGTGGTCGACCCGCGGCCGTCGTGACCGAGAGGAAGCGGTGTCGTCGATGCCGGACAAGCAGGCCGGACGGATCGCGGAGTTCATCGAGCCGCTGCGCGTGGAACCGGGCTCGCGGGTCGATCTCGCGGAGGACTTCGACCCCCGCTACAAGGCCCGGATGAAGAAGCGGGAGGGCGCCGAGCTGTTGCGCACCGGCGTGGGCCTGCTCGCCGAGTACCAGGCGAAGCTGGCCGCCCAGGACACCTACGGTGTGCTGCTCTGCCTCCAGGCGATCGACGCGGGCGGGAAGGACGGGACGATCCGCCACGTCATGAGCGGGGTCAACCCGCAGGGCGTCCACGTCAGCAGCTTCAAGGTGCCCTCCGCCGAGGAGCTCGACCACGACTACCTGTGGCGATACGCGTGGCGGCTTCCGGCCCGCGGGGACATCGCGATCTTCAACCGGTCGCACTACGAGGAGGTCCTCGTGGTGCGGGTGCATCCCGAGAACCTCGACCGCCAGCGGTTGCCCGAGGAGGCGAAAGGGCACGACGTCTGGGCGCGCCGCTACCGGGAGATCAACGACTGGGAGCGCTACCTCTGTGACAACGGGTTCAAAGTCGTGAAGATCTTCCTGAACCTCTCCGAGGAGGAGCAGCGCACCCGCTTCCTGAAGCGGCTCGACCTGCCGGAGAAGAACTGGAAGTTCTCGGTGGCGGACCTCCGCGAGCGTGAGCGGTGGGACGACTACCAGCACGCCTTCTCCGAGATGCTCTCGGCCACGAGCACCCCGTGGGCGCCGTGGTACGTCGTGCCGGCCGACCGCAAGTGGTTCGCGCGCATCTGCGCCGCCGCGGTGCTCGTGCACACGCTGATGGAGATCGACCCCCGGTACCCGGTCGTCGGGAAGAAGGCCCGCAAGGAGCTGCGGGCCGCCAGGCGGCTGCTGGAGCAGGAGGCCCCCGAGGGCGCCGAGCGCGACCCGTACGCGGCCGGGCACCGGACCGGGCACCGTGGCTGAGCACCTCAGGGGCCGACCGCCGCGAGGAACGGAACACCGGAGGTGCGGGTATGACGCCGCGGGCTGACCGGTCGGACGCGGGCCCGGCCATGCGGCCCTGGTACGCGACGCCGCCTCAGGAGGTGGCATCGCGGCTCGGCGTGGACCCGGAGGTCGGGCTCTCGGCTGCTCGGGCGGCGGAGCTGCTGGCCGCGGACGGCCCGAACGCGCTGCCGGAGGAGAAGGCGCGGCCGGACCTGCTGCGCTTCCTCGACCAGTACCGCAGCTACATGCAGATCATCCTGGTCGCCTCGGCGGTGGTGGCGCTGGCGATCAAGGAATGGAGCACCGCGGTCCTGCTGATCGTCCTGACGCTGTTCAACGCGGTCGTCGGCCTGCGGCAGGAGGGCAAGGCCGAGAGCGCGATGAACGCGCTGCGGTCGATGATGAAGACCACGGCCCGGGTCCGGCGGGACGGGGCCGAGGCGGAGATCCCGGCCGAACAGCTGGTGGTCGGTGACGTCGTGCTCATCGCCGCGGGCAACACCGTCCCCGCGGACGGGCGGATCGTCCGGGCCAGCTCGCTGCAGATCGACGAGTCGGCGCTGACCGGTGAGAGCGTGCCGGCACTGAAGGACGCGGGCACCCTGACGGGAGAGCGGCTCGGGCCGGGCGACCAGTCCACCATGGCGTTCATGAACACCCCGGTCACCCACGGCAGCGGGGTGCTGATCATCACCGGGACGGGTGCGGGAACGGAGCTGGGCAAGATCTCCGGGATGCTCTCGGCGACGGAGAAGGAGCAGACGCCGCTCACCCGGGAACTCAACACCCTGACGCTGTGGATCGCGGCGGCGGCCGGTCTGACCATGGTGGTGATGTTCGCCCTCGGTCGCAGCCGCGGCCAGGCCTGGGACGCCCTGTTCGTCAGCGCCGTCTCGCTGGCCATCGCCGCCATCCCGGAGGCCTTGCCCACCGTCACCCAGGTGATCCTCTCGGTCGGCAGCCTGAACCTCGCCAAACGCAACGCCATCGTCAAGGAACTGCCGTCCGTGGAGACCCTGGGCTTCACCTCGGCCATCAACTCCGACAAGACCGGCACCCTGACGATGAACCAGATGACCGTCGTCGAGGTCCTCAGCCCCACCGACCGCTACACCGTCTCGGGCAGCGGCTACGGCCTGGAGGGGCGGATCCAGCACGCCGCCGGATCCTCGGCGGCCATCGAGGACGCCATCCTGCCGTACCTGATCGCCAGCGATGCCAGGCTGGTGGACGGCACGGTGGTCGGCGATCCGACCGAGGGGGCACTGCTCGTGCTCGGCCACAAGGCCGGCCTGGACATCGACGCCACCCGGGAGCGCTATCCCCGGCTCGCCACGCTGCCGTTCGATCCCGAGTACAAGCTGATGGCCGTCTTCACCTCGGCCGTGGACGCGACGGGCCGGCCGGTGGTCCGCTGCTTCGTCAAGGGCGCGGCGCCCGCCGTCATGGCCCGCGCGACCACCGCACTCGCCGCCGGCCGCACCGTCCCCTGGGACGCCGACCTGCGGGACCGGGCCGAGACCCGGTCCGAACGGATGGGCGGCGAGGGCCACCGGGTGATGGCGGCAGCCGAGCGCGACCTGGACCCGTCGGAGTTCGACCCGGACAGCGACCTGCTCGCGCTCGTCACCGACCTTCGGATGACCAGCCTGGTCGGCATGGTCGACCCGCCCCGCGCGGAGTCCCGGGACGCCGTGGCCGACGCCCAGGCCGCCCACATCCGGGTCCGCATGGTCACAGGTGACGACGTCACCACCGGCGAGGCCATCGCCCGCCGGCTCGGGATCCCGGGCGAGGCGATCCTCGGAGCCGACTTCGCGGCGATGCCGGAGCACGAACGGCTGGCCCGGATCGACGGCATCGGGGTGGTCGGCCGGGTCGCGCCCGAGCACAAGGTCCTGCTCGCCGACACGCTCAAGAAGAAGGGCGACGTCGTGGCGATGACCGGCGACGGCGTCAACGACGCACCCGCCATCAAGGCCGCCGACATCGGCATCGCCATGGGCAGCGGAACCGATGTCGCCAAGAACGCCGGCCGGATGATCCTCTCCGACGACAACTTCGCCACCATCGTGTACGCCGTCGAGGAGGGGCGCAAACTCTACGACAACCTCACCAAGTACATCCGGTTCGTCCTGATGCTCCTGGTCACCTTCGTCCTGACGTTCCTCGGCGCGACGGTCTTCAACATCGCCGCCGGCGAGCCGTTCACCCCGCCGCAGGTGCTCTGGATCCACTTCGTCGTCAACGCGCCCTTCGGGTTCGCCCTCGGCTTCGACCTGGCGAGCCCCGGCCTGATGCGGCGCACCCCGCGCCCGCGCGGCGAATCGCTGCTGACCAGGTCGGTCATGGTCACCGTCGGACTCGGCGGACTGGCCGTCACCGTGGCCCTGCTCCTGCTGATCAAACTGGGCGAGCACCACTACGGCAGCCTGAAGACCGGCAGCTCGATCGCCTTCACCGCCTTCGCACTCTGCCTGATCGTGGCGGCCTACGAATGCCGCAGCGAACGCGCCACCGTCCTGACCGTCACCACGTTCGACAGCAAGCCGATGAACCTGGCGGCCCTGTCCGAGTTCGTCCTCGCGGTCCTGGTGACGCAGATGGACGCCTTCCGCCGCATGCTCGGCACCACCGAGCTCACCCTCGCCCAGTTCGGCTGGGCCCTGCTGGCCCCCGTCGCTCTTCTCCTCCTGTGGGAGTCGGGCAAACTCCTCGCCCGCATCGCCCCGGCCATGGAATCCGGCCGGACGTGACAACAGGAATAGAGACCCGCCATGTCCTCACCCACGAACACCGGCACCGACAGCCGCTCCTCCACCGTGGCCGGGGGCCTGACCGTCTTCGCCGCCGTGATGCTCCTCATCGGGGGCACTCTCAGCGTCTTCCGCGGGATCATGGGGATCGCCGAGGACGACGTCTTCGTGCACACCCCGAACTACGTCTTCGAGTTCGACCTGACCAGTTGGGGATGGATCCACCTGGTCCTCGGTGTCATCGCCGTCGGCGTGGGCATCGGGCTGCTCCGGATCTCCTTCTGGGCCCGGATCCTGGGCGTGGCACTGTCAGGGCTGCTCATCGTCGCCAACTTCCTCTCCATGCCCTACTACCCGTTCTGGTCCATCACCGTGATCGCCATCTGTGGCTTCGTCATCTGGGCCCTGTGCGCCGTCCGGAGCGACGACGGCACGCTGGCCGCCTGATCGACCCGAACCGCCACGCCCGCCGGTAGCTGGACCGGTCGGTAGTTGGAGCGGTCAGAAGCCGGCGGGCAGGCCGAGCCGGTCGGCGAAGAAGGCGAGCAGGTCGGCGAAGAGGGCGGTGCGGCGCGAGGCGGCCCGGGCGCCGTGGCCCGCACCGCGTTCCAGCCGGAACAGGACCGGGTGCCCGCTGCCGGTCGCGGCCTGGAGGGCGGCGGCCATCTTGCGGGCGTGCAACGGGTCCACCCGGCTGTCGCCGTCGAAGACGGCGAACAGCACGGCGGGGTAGCCGGTGCCGGCGCGGACGTGGTGGTAGGGGGAGTAGGAGAGCAGCCGGGCGAGCTGCTCCGGATCCGTGGCGGTGCCGTACTCGCCGGTCCAGCTAGGCCCGAGGCCGGAGAGCTCGTAGCGCGCCATGTCGAGCAGGGGCGCCATGCAGACCACGGCCGCGAAGCTCGCGGGCCGCTGGGTGAGGGCGGCGCCCACCAGCAGACCGCCGTTGGAGGCTCCCCAGATGCCGAGCTGCCCGGGGGTGGTCCAGCCGGCCGCGACGAGGTGGTCGGCGGCGGCGTGGAAGTCGTCGAAGGTGTTCTGCTTCCGGTCGAGCATCCCGGCGCGGTGCCACTCCTCGCCCTCCTCGCCGCCGCCGCGCAGGTTGGCGACCGCGTAGACCCCGCCGGCCCGGACCCACGCGATGGCCTCCGGCGCGTAGCCGGGGGTCAGCGACTGGCCGAAGCCGCCGTAGCCGGTGAGGATCGCCGGGCGGGGGCGGTCCGGGGCGTCGCGCCGGGCGAGGAGGAACATCCGGACGGTGGTGCCGTCCCGGGAGGTGTAGCTGACCCGGCTGGTCACGAGGTCGCCCGCCGGGTCGTCGGCCGGCGCGGGCGCGGCGGCCCCCGGGACGGGCCAGGCCTCCAGCGCACCGGTGCGCGCGTCGTAGCAGAGCACGGTCGGGGGAGTGGCGAAGTCGGTGTGGACGAACCAGGCCCGGTGGGCGTCGGTGGCGGCGACCCGGACCTTGCCGACGGTGCCCAGCGGGGGGACGGGCACGGAGCCGAGCAGCCGGCCGTCGGCCAGGTCGTGCAGGGTGATCTCGCCGACCGCGTGCCGGGTGCGGAGCACGAGGGCGAGCGGCCGGGCCGGGTCGGGGCCGTCGAGGACCGCGAAGTCCTCCAGGACGGCCTGCGGGTCCTCCGGGATCAGTTCGGTCCAGGTGTCGGGGGTGGGGGCGCCGGGGGTGGTGACGACGACGCGCCCCCGGGGTGCGTCCAGGTCGGTGGTGAGGTAGCAGCGGCCGTCCGGCGGGGTGCCGGGGCGGATGTGCGGCTGCGACCGGGCGTCGAGGCCTTCCTGGAGGGGCCGCAGCCGGGGTCGGTCCGGGCGGTCCTCGGTCAGGTCGGCGATCCAGAGGTCCCTGCGGGGAACGGCGCCGGCCGCGGCGCCGACGACCAGCCAGCGGCCGTCCGCGCTGATCCGTACGGTGTAGTGCTGGGTCTTCGCCCGGCCGGCGCCGAAGACCACCGCGTCCTGTTCGGGGTCGGTGCCGACCAGGTGCAGCCGGACCCGGCGGTGGTACTGGCCCTCGCCCGGGTTGAGCGAGGGGTGCAGCCGGCGGACGTAGTAGAAGCCGCTGCCGTCGGGCAGCCAGGCGACGGTACTGCGGCGGACCCGGTCGATCGGGCCGTCCAGGAGCCGGCCGGTGTCGACGTCCAGGACGAGCAGGGCGGCGTTCTCGGTGCCGCCGGACGCCAGCTGGTAGGCGAGCCGGCGGCCGTCCCAGGAGGGCTCCCACTCCTCCAGGGTGGTGCCGCCGGTCGGGTCGACCAGCGCCGGATCGACCAGGACCCGGACCGCGCCGGAGGGTTCGAGTACGACGAGTTCGGGGTGTTCGGCCCCGGGGCGCGAGCGGGTGAGGAACAGCCGCGCGCCGGCCGGGCGGGGGGCGGAGCGGGCGCCGAGCCGTTCGGACAGCTCGGTGAGCCGGGCCTCGGCGCTCGCGCGGGCCCGCCAGCCGTCGGCGGCGGCGCGGTAGCGGGCGTCCTGCTTCTCCGTCCACTCCAGGACGGCCGGATCGTCGGCGTCCTCCAGCCAGCGGTACGGGTCGGGCGGCAGGAGGCCGTCAGTCATCGGAGCTTCTCCCGGGGTCGGTGCCGGCGGGTGCGGTGGGCGTGGCGGGTGCGGCGGCTTCGGTGGGTGCGGCGCCGGGCGGGGCGGCGTGCGCGACGACCGCCGGTTCCACCGGCTGTTCCGCCTCCGGGCCCGCCTCCGTGGCGGCCCCGGCCGGGGCGCCGGCCCCGAGCCGGCGGGTGGCGCGCAGCGGGATCCAGCCGCCCGCGGTGACCGCCGCCGTCAGCACCGCGAGCACCGCCCAGGTGCCGGCGCCGCCGAGCCCCTGCAACAGCGCGCCGGCCGCGACCGGGCCCAGCGCGGCCAGGCCGCTCAGCAGCAGGCCGGTGGCGGCGCTCACCCGGCCGATCAGGTGCCGGGGGGTCTGCCCGAACAGGGCCTGTCCGACCACCACGCCGGCCGCCGGCGAGAGCGTCATCAGCAGGGTCAGCAGGGCGGCGACCACTCCCGGCTGGAAGGTCAGCGTGAACACCGCCAGCACCGCCGTCCAGCCCACGCCGATACCGAGCAGGATGGCCGGCACGCTCAGCCGTTTGACGAGCCACGGGGCCAGCAGGGAGCCGACGATCCCGCCGATGCCCGCGCAGGACAGCACGGGCCCGATGACCCAGCCGGACGCCCCGTCCGCCTGCAGTTCCAGGATGACGATCACATCGATGGCGGCCGCGACCAGATTGATGACGGCCGCGTACACCAGGATGACGAACAGCTCCCGCTGCCGCACCAGCCAGCGGATGCCCGCCGTCAGCCCGCGGTCCTCGGCGCGCGGCTCCGCGGCCGTGGGGCGCACGGTGATCCGCCAGATCAGGGCGGCCGAGACGGCGTAGGAGAGCGCGTCGACGGCGAACGGCAGCATCCGGTCGGCCGCGAACAGGACGCCGCCGAGCGCCGGCCCGGCCAGGCTGACCGCGGCCTGCAGGGCCTGTCCCATGCCCAGCGCGTCGGCGAGGTCCTCCTTGGCGACGACATCCCGGGTGAGGACGGTGTTGGCGGGCCCGAACAGCGCGGTGGCGATGCCCTCCACCGCGGCCACCACCAGCAGTTGGGCGTAGGACGGTGACCCCCAGAGGGCGACCAGCGGGATGGTGGCCACCGCCACCAGGCGCACCAGGTCGGTCGTCAGCATGACCCGGCGCCGGTTCCAGCGGTCGACCAGGCTGCCCGCCGGGAGGCGGAAGCCGAGCCTGGTCACCAGGGCGACGGTGGCGACCGCTCCGGCCTGCGCCGCGTTGCCGCCCAGACTCAGCACCAGCAGCGGGTAGGCGATCGTCGACATCGCCGAGCCGAGCGCCGAGGTGAGGTCGGCGAGAAAGGACCGCCGGAAGTCGCGGTTGGTGCGCAGCACGCCTGCCAGCACTGTCCCTCCCTCCCCGGCTACAACCGGCCGGTGGCGTGCAGGTGGTCGAGGATCCGCGCGTCGACGTTGTCCTGGAAGCGCGTCATGACCTCGGTGTCGGCCTGCTCGTACTCGTAGCCGCAGGTCACCCAGCGGTCCGGTACCGCGCCCGTCTCCAGGTAGCCGTGGTCGACGTGCCCGACCTCGAAGCCCGGCTTGCCGGCCGACTGCCAGCTGCTGAACAGCGTGCCGTCGGCGTTGACCACGGCGCCCTCGCGCCCGCCGGGGACCGAGCAGATCTGGCAGGTCGTCCGCATGCTCGGCTTGGCGAACCGGTAGCCGCGTTCGAGCGCCTCGACGGCCCACTCGACGAAGTGGTCCTCCACCTGCCGGGCCCGCGCGAGGTCGTTGCGGTAGCCGATCCCGGAGTCGCCGACCCAGGCGTAGGTGAACGTGCAGCGGGTCGGGTCCACCTTGCCGTCGAGCTGGCCGAAGAGCGCGCCGATCCGGTCCACGTTGTGGTGGGAGACGTTCACCCGGAAGTTCCAGGACAGCCGGGTGGCCTCGGTGGCCGCCGCCACGTTGGTGACGATGGCGTCGAAGGTGCCCCCGCCGGCGTGGGTGACCCGGGTCGCGTCGTGGTCCTCCCGGCTGCCGTCGAAGGTGATCTGCACGGCGCGCAGCCCGGCGGCGCTGAGCTGGACGGCCCGGCGGCCGGTCAGCAGCACGCCGTTGGTGGTCATGGCGGCGGTGCCGAGCCCCAGGGGAGCGCAGCGCTCCAGGAGCTCCAGGCACCCGCGCGGGTTGAGCAGCGGCTCGCCGCCGAACAGCAGCAGGTAGAGCCGGTCCAGGCCGGCCTGCGCCATCCGCTCGCCGGTGAACTCGACGATCCGGTCGATGGTCCGGGTGTTCAGCCGGCGCAGGTTGATCCGGGGCGGCCGGTGGCCGCCCTTCGGGTCCTGGCCGGTGTTCTGGAAGCAGTAGCCGCAGCCGAGGTTGCAGGCCGTGCTGGTCAGCACCGTCAGCGCGAAGGACTTCGCGGTGCGCTCCCGGTAGGCGCCCGCGTCCCGCAGGAACTCGTCGATGTCCGGGCGCAGTTGACCGTCGGCCGCGACATGCTCGGGTTTGAGCAGCGTCCACGTCCGGTTGCCGATGAACCACCAACCGCGGTCGCTCCTGATCAGGCGGGGCGCGTCCACCTCGTCCAGCCGGGTGCCGATCATTGCTCTCCCTGGGTCGACGGGCACGGCCGCCGTCGGCGGGCCCTGACAGCGCGAGGCTAGGCAGCCGTGGTTTGCCGCCGGTATGCGACAGGTTGACGGGCAGCTTCCGGCCCGGCCCGGGCGGCCGGGGCCCGCGGCGGGGGCATACCGGACGTAAACCGAACCCCAACTGGCCGCTCCTAAGCTCACGGAGACGACCAGACTGCCTGACCGACGTCATGGAAGAGGGCTGATCGACGTGCCCGAGCCGACCCCCGCCGAACGGTCCGCCGAACCACCGGCCGACCTGCTTGCCGCGTACCCGGGCGCCGCGCCGGACCACCCGGCCGACGACGACGAACCCGAGGTCGTCCTGCACTCCGCCGACGGGGACGACGGCGAAACCCCGTGGTGCATCGGCGACATGACGGCGTACTGACCGGAGGGCCCCACCGATGAGCTGCCCGTCCTGCGCCACGGAACTCCCCCCGGACGCGCGATTCTGCGCCCGGTGCGGCACCCCGGTCACGGCCCCGACGCCGGCGGCCGAGGAGCGCAGGGTCGTCACCGTGCTGTTCTGCGACCTCGTCGGGTCGACCGAGCTGTCCGGCAAGCTCGACGTCGAGGTGCTCCGGTCGATCCTGCTGCGCTACTACGAGCTGATGGAGCGCCGGATCGGCGCCCACGGCGGAGTCGTGGAGAAGTTCATCGGCGACGCCGTGATGGCCGTCTTCGGTCTCACCGCGACCCAGGAGGACGACGCGCGCCGGGCGCTGGAGACGGCCGTGGACATGCTGGCCGCGCTCGGCGAGCTCAACACCCAGCTGGAGCGCGACCACCGGGTCCGGCTCGGTGCCCGGATCGGCGTGCACACCGGGGAGGTGGTCACCACGGCCGATCCGGCCAGGCGCCAGGCGCTGGTCTCCGGCGAGGTGGTCAACGTCGCCGCCCGGCTGGAGCAGGCGGCGGGCCCCGGTGAGATCCTGCTCAGCGCGCAGACCTGGCGGGCCTGCGGATCCGGGCTGACCGTCGCCGAGGTCGGACCGGTCCGTCTGAAGGGGGTGGCCGGGCCGATCGAGGCCGGCCGCCTGCTGGGCCTCTCGGAGCCCGAGCGGGCGCCCCGCTCCGACGTGCCGTTCGTCGGCCGGGAGCGCTACCTGAGCGAACTCGACCTGGCCTGGCGGCGGGTGGCCGAGGAGGGCGACGTCCACGTCCTCACCCTGCTGGGGGAGGCGGGCATCGGCAAGACCCGCCTGGTCGACGAATGGCTGAGGCGCTCGGCCCCGGCCGTCGAGGCGGTCGGCGCGGGCCGCTGCCGTGCGGCCGGCACCGGCGGCTCGCTGCACGCGCTGGCCGAGTGCATGGCCCCGCTCGCCGAGGAGGCCGAGCGGCACGCGCTCGACGGGTCGGCCACCGCCGCCGCGCTGGCGCTGCTCCGTACCGGGCTGCTGCTGGACGGCACGCCGGCCCCCTCCGAGGACGACACCTGCGCGGCGGTCGCCCACGTGCTCACCGTGCGCACCGGCGAACACCCGATGCTGCTCGTCGTCGACGACCTCCACTGGGCGGACCAGCCCTTCCTCGCCCTGCTCGACCGGCTGGTGGAGGACCTGCGCCGGCTGCCGATCCTGGTGCTCTGCCTGGCCCGGCCCGAACTGATGGACTCCTGCCCCAGCTGGGGAACGGGCCGGGCGAACTCGACCACGGTGACCGTCACCGGCCTCTCCGGCGCGGACTCGGCCGTCCTCGCGGCCCACCTGGTCGACCTCGCCCTGCACACCTCGGCGGCCACCGAGCAGATCGTGGCCCAGGCCGACGGCAACCCGCTCTACCTCGAACAGCTCGCCGCGACGGTCGAAGAAGCGGGCGGCGCCGAGGGCCTGCCGCCCAATCTGCACGCGCTGCTCGCCGCCCGGATCGACCGGCTGGACGAGACGGACCGGACGGTGCTGCGCCACGCGTCGGTGGTGGGGCGCGAGTTCGACGCCGAGGACCTGGACGCCCTGGCCGGCGAGCCCGGGCCGCTGGCCGCGAGCGGCACGGTGCTCCGCACCCTGACCCGGCGCGGTCTGGTGAAGCCGATGCGCCGTCCGTTCGGTGCCAGTGCCGCCTACTGCTTCGTCAACGGCGTCACCCAGCGGGTCGCCTACGAGGGGCTGACCAAGGTGCGGCGCGGCGAACTCCACGAGCGCTACGCCGAACACCTGCTGCGGGCCGGGCGCCCGGACGCGCTGATCGGCACCCACCTGGAGCAGGCCTACCGCTACCGCAGCGCGGTCGGCCGCCGCACCGAACGCGACCCGTTGCTGCGCCGACGGGCCTTGCGGCACCTGGCCAGGGCCGGCGTCGGCGCGCTCGGCCGGGTGGACCTGCCCTGGGCGCTGACCCTGCTGCAGCGTGCCGCCGACCTCGCCGACCCGGGGGACCAGGGCCGGCCCGAGGTGCTGCAACGGCTGGGCGAGGTCCTGCTGGCGCTCGGCCGCTCCACCGAGGCGCGCGAGGTGCTGGTCCGCGCCGTGGCGGAGGCCGACGAGCAGGGGGCGGCGGGGACGGCCGCCCACGCCCGGCTGCACCTCGCCGCGTGCCGGCACGACGACGCCGCGCTGGAACAGGCGGCCGTCGACGGGCTGACGGTCTTCCGGGTCTGCGGCGACGAACTGGGGCTGGCCCGCAGCCGCCTGGTGCTCGCCGGCTCCTGCCAGCGCCGCGGGCAGCACGGCGAGGCCGTGGCGGCGCTCGGCCACGCCCTGACCCACTCGCTCGCCGCGGCGGCCGACCGGGAGCTCGCCAACACCCTGGGCGCGACGGGGCTCTCGCTCTGGCACGGTCCGGAGCCGGCGCCCTCCGCCGCGGCCCGGTGCGAGGCCCTGCTGGCCACGTACGGCGCCGACCGGCTGGCCGTGCAGGTCACGCTCGGGTTCCCGCTCACCGTGCTGCACGCCCTCCAGGGCCGGTCCGACCGGGCGGCCGAGTGCCTGGCCGCCGTCCGGCGCGCGATGGCGGCGCTCGCCTACGGCGAGGGCGCGGTGTTCGGGCCGCTGCTCGACGGGACGCTCGCCGCGCTGGCGGGCCGGCCGGAGCAGGCCCAGACAGCCCTGCGCGAGGCGCTGGAGGCGGCCCGGGCGCTGCGCGCCGGCGGGCTGGTCCGCACCACCGCGCTCGAACTGGCCCGCGTCCAGCTGGCGGCGGGGCAGTGGCGCCAGGCCGCCGACCTGGTGGAGGACCTGGCCGTCGCCGACGGGCACCCGGTGGTACAGGCCAACCGCTACGGCGTCCAGGCGAGGATCCGGGCGCTCGGCGGCGAGCACGCGCAGGCCCTGGCGCTGGCCCGCCGGGCGGTGCTGCTGGCCCACCGCACCGACTCCCCGGCCGACCAGGCCACGGCCTGCCTCGACCTGGCGTACACCGGCGCCCTGGTCGGGCGGCCGCTCCAGGCCCGGGCGGCGCTGCGGGCCGCACGCCGCCGCTTCGACGCGAAGGGGCACCTCGTGGGCGTGGCCAGGACCAGGCTGCTGACGGAGGAGCTGGGCCTGGCCGAGGATCCGGGACGGGCAGCGGAGCGCGACGAACCCGCCGCGAGCCTGAGCCCCGTCCCGCCCGTAGTGAGTCCCGCCCCGCCCGTCTTGAGCCCCGCCCCACTCGTCTTGAGTCCCGCCCCGCCCGTCTTGAGCCCCACCCCGCACCAAACCCGCCCCGAGCCGAAGGGCCGCGCCGGTGTCGAAAGGGAGGAGCGAGGAAGCGACGGAGGAGCGCGGGAGCGACGACCGTCGACACCGGATCAAGCGGCCCGGAGGCGAGCGGGCGAAATGACAGGCGAGCGATGACCACCACCGCGCCCTCCGGTCGGGCCGCCACCCGGGCCGCCGCACTGACCTGGAACCTGCTCGACCGCCGCCCCGCCGACATCCCGGTCGCCACCTCCGAGACGGTGCCCGTCACGCCCGAGTGGGCGTACGGCGGAGCGGACGGCACCGGCGTCCGGGTTTGCATCGTCGACAGCGGCGTCGAGGCGGGCCATCCGCTGGTCGGCGACGTGGTCGGCTCGCACGCCGTCGTCGGGCGGGACGGCGGCCTGACGGTGGAGGAGGTGGCCCCGGCGGACACCTGCGGCCACGGCACGGCCTGCGCCAGCATCGTCCGGCGGGTGGCCCCCGGCTGCGAGCTGCACAGCGTCCGGATCCTCGGGGAGAACGGCGGCGGGACGGGCGCCGCCCTGCTCGCCGGGCTGAACTGGGCCATCGAGCAGCGGTTCGACGTGATCAACCTGAGCCTGTCGACCTCGCGCCCGCAGTTCAGCCAGGTGCTGCGGGAGATGGCCGACGACGCCTACTTCAACCGCTCGGTGATCGTCGCCTCGGCGCACAACTCCCGGATCGAGAGCTTCCCCTGGCGGTTCTCCTCGGTGATCTCGGTCGGCAGCCACGCCGAGGACGACTCGGACCTCGTGCTCTACAACCCGGACCCGCCGGTGGAGTTCTTCGCCCGGGGGCAGGCGGTGCAGGTCGCCGGGCCGAACGGCAGCACGACCCGCAACACCGGCAACAGCTTCGCGGCGCCGCACGTCACCGGACTGAGCGCGCTCATCCTCGGCAAGCACCCTCGTCTGACGACCTTCGAGCTGAAGACGATCCTCTACCTGACGGCAGCCAACGTGCGGGGAGTGTGAGATCCATGGACCATCCGGCGGACTCCACGGCGATGATCGCGGCGATCTCGGGCGCCCTGGCCGATCCCGGCCCGGACGACCGCGAGTTGCTGGCCTCGATCGTGCGGGTGGCGCGTGAGATCTTCGGCGCCGCCGCGAGCTCGATCTTCCTCTTCGACCGGGAGGAGGACCAGCTGGTCTTCGAGGCCGTCTCCGGGGAGGGCGAGGACTTCCTGGTCGGCACCAGGTTCCCGGCGCACCGGGGGATCGCCGGCTGGGTCGCCGACACCGGTGAACCGATGACGGTGGACGACCTGCGGGGCAGCGCGATCTTCGCGCAGGACCTGGCGGAGCGGACCCGCTACGTGCCGGACGCGATCATGGCGGCCCCGGTCGTCCACCGGGACGAGATCCTGGGCGTCATCCAGGTGCTCGACCCGCACCCGCAGTCCCGCTCCAGCCTGGCCGACCTGGACCTGCTGGTGGCCTTCGCCGGCCAGGCCGGGCTCGCCCTGCACGGCCTGGTCCGCAGCCGGGCGGCCCGCAGCGCGCTGGCGCTCGGCGGCGCGGAGTTCGAGCGGCTGGCCGGCATCGTCCGGGTGCTGGGCGAGCTGGCACCCGAGCAGCGGGCCAGCGGGCTGCGGCTGGTCGAGTCCCTGCACGAGGTGCTCGCCGCCATGGCGCGCTGAGCGGGCGGCGGGCGGCCGCCACCCGCCGCGCGCCCTTCGGAGTGTCAGCAGCCGCCCGGCAGCGGACTGCGGTGCAGGGCGGCGGCGTACCGGTGGGCCAGCCTCGGCATGCGGTAGCGGACGGCATGGGCCCGTACCTCGTCGTCCTCGGCCACCGCGACCAGATGGGCCTCGATGAGCTCCTCGACGATCCGCTCGGCCGGCTCCGCCAGACCGCCCAGCGCCGCCAGCAGGACCGTCTGGTCGAAGGCCGGCCCCGGCAGCGCGCCGAGTGCGCCCAGCGCCGCCTGCTGCTGCGGGGACAGCGCCCGGTGGAACCGGCGGTAGCCGTCCTGGACGGAGGCGCCGCCCACCGAGAGTTCATGGGGGCAGGCCGGCTGCCGGCCCAACTGGTCCGCGTACTCGCGCAGGGAGAGGTGGCGCAGCGCGGTGAGCTTGGCGGCCAGCGCACGGACGACCAGCGGTGAGAGCCCGTACACGTCCTGAAGCCGGTGCAGCGTCCGGTCCGCGTCCACGAGTCGCTGCTCGCCGAGCACGCGCACCAGGAGCTCGCGGGCCTCGCCGGGGGTGAACTCGTCGAGTTCGATGCGGTGGACGCACTCCAGGCCGCTGAGCCGGTGCGCCGAGGTGACCAGCGTGCGGCTCGGCCCGCGGCCCGGCAGCAGCCGACGGACCTGGGACTCGCCGGTCGCGCCGTCGAGGACGAGGAGGACCTGCCGGTCGGCGATCCAGGACCGCCACAGCGCCAGCGCCGCGGTCTCCTCCCGGGGCGGGGTGATGTCGAGACCGGTGCTCCGCAGCAGCTCGGTCAGCACCTCGTGCCAGTCGCGGGGGGTTCCGTCGGGGTGTCCCAGCGGGACGAAGACCTGGCCGTCCGCGAAGCGGTCGGCGACGCGGTGGCCGACATGGACGGCCAGCGCCGTGGTGCCGACGCCCGGCGGGCCCGAGACCGCCGCGACGTCGGTACATCGGGCACCGCCGGTGAGGACCGCCTCCGCGGCCTCGACCTCCTCCCGGCGGCCGACGAAGTCCGCCAGGTCGCGGGGGAGTTGGGAGGGTCTGGCGTGCTCGCGCGGGCGGTCGCGGCCCGGCCGGGCCGATCCCTCGCCGGCCAGGATCGCCCGGTAGGTCTGCTGCAGGACGGGGCTGGGGTCGAGGCCGAGCTCCCGGGCGATGAACTGCCGGTGGCTCTCGAAGCAGGCGAGCGCCTGCCGCCGGCCGCCGACCTGGTCGAGCGCGGTCATGTGCAGCACGATCAGCCGCTCGCGGAACGGGTGCCGCAGGGTCAACTCGCCCAGCCGGTCCAGCAGTCCGAGCGCCCGGCCGGACTCGACCTCCAGCTCGGCCCAGTCCTCGTACACCGCGAGGAACCGGTCGGCGAGCCGCTCCGACTCGCGGGCGGCGAACGGGCTGCCGAGCAGGTCGACCAGCGGCTGGTCCTGCCAGAGCCGCACCGCCTCCCCGAACAGCGCCGACGCGCCGGCCGGATTGCCCTCCCGCTGCGCCTGCCGCCCGGCCGTCGCGAGTTCGTCGAACCGCAGCAGGTCCGACTCCTCGGAGGTCACCGTCAGCGTGTAGCCGTACGGCACGTGGCCGATCCGGTCCCGCAGGACCTTGCGCAGGGCGGAGACGTACACCTGCAGGTTCTTGCGCGCCGTCCGGGGCTGGTCGCCGTCCCAGAGCGCGTCGATGAGCTGGTCGACCGAGAGCACGGTGTTCGCCCGGCTCAGCAGTGCGGCCAGGAGTAATCGCTGTTTGTACGGGCCGAGTTCGAGCAGGGTGTCGCCGGACCGTACCTGCAGTGGTCCGAGCACGGTGAAACGCAGCGGTCTTGTCGCGCCGGTGTTCCCGGTCAACTGGCCCCTCCCCCAGAGTGCGCCACGCCATGGGCACAGTTCGGGCCGGCCCGATCGGGGCCGGTCGCCTTCGTCTGTACTCCGACGGGTAGCTTCGCCGAGAAGAGGATGTCTGGCAAGGACGCGGTGAGCGATTGGTGAACAGTGGCACCGGACTGTCGGGAGGGGCGGGACAAGCTGCCAGGAAGCCCCGCACATACCGGAGTTCAACCGCCGGCTCCTAGCGTCGCACCGTGACGTCGGCCGACGTCCGAGCGCGAGCGAGAGGAGATCCGAATGTCCGACGAGGTGCAGGCACACAGCGTGGGCGGCGACGACGAGGACCTGGCGGGCTGCGGGATCCAGTTCAACGCCAGTGCCGTGGACGACGAGGTGCAGGCCCACAGCGTGGGTGACGAGGACGAGGACCTGGCGGGCTGCGGGATCCAGTTCAACGCCAGCGCCGCCGACGGCCCCGCCGGCGTCTGACGGACCGGACCCGGCCCGACGCTTCGTCAACGGCCGACTCGCCGACGGAGACCGGACGGTCCCGGCGGGACGAGGCCGGGCCGGCCTGTGCGGGTGCACCCGCACAGGCCGGTCGTCGCCCTCCCGCCCGGCACCCGAACATCCTGTGAGGCTCTCGTGGACAGTCTGCTCCGGCTCGTGGACGACCTGCCGACTCTTCGAACCGCCTGGGAGCGCGAGCCCTTCGTCAGTACCGGCCTGGGCGACTTCGGTGACGTGTTCTCGCTGGAGACCGCCGAGCGGCTGATCCACAGCAGCCTGCCGATGACCGCGGTGCGGCTCTTCCGCGACGGCGAACTGCTGCCGGCGGAGCGCGTCCTGCGCAACCGGGGGAGCAACCCGAGGAGCCGCGAGAAGCTCGCGGACGGCACCAAGGTCGCCGACCTGGTGGCCGGCGGCGCGACCCTGACCCTGGAGGAGCTCCAGAACCACAGCCCGGAGGTCGCCCGCTTCGCCGCCGCCGTGGCCCGCGAGACCGGCTACGAGGCCGACTGCACCGCCTTCCTGACGCCCCCTCGGGCACGCGGCGCCGCCCCGCACTTCGACCTGGTGGGGATCTTCCTGCGGCAGCTCCACGGCTCCAAGCGCTGGCGGGTGAGCGCCCCCGTGCGGCGGCTGCCGAGCCGCGCCCGCGCGGTGGACCCGTCGGAGGTCGGCGAGCCGGTGCTCGACGTCGTCCTCAAGGAGGGCGAGTGCCTCTACCTGCCGCGCGGTTTCGTGCACGTCGGCGACACCACCGACGAGCCCTCCCTGCACCTGTCGATCGGCCTGCGCGGAGTCACCTGGGAGCGCGTCCTGCGCAGCCTGCTGGCCGGCGCCGCCGAGCGGTTCGAGCCGCTGCGCGAAGTCCTGCCGCCGGCCTTCTCGGACCTCGACCGGGCCGCCCTCTACCGCGAGCGCGTCGAGCTGCTGGCGAAGCACCTGGCGGACGTCGAGTGGTCCCGGGTCTCGCTGGACATGCTGCGGGCCGAGCAGCCCCCGGCGGCGCCGGCGCCGGGCAGCCTGGCGGCCTCGTTGCTGCGCCCCGCCGCCGCGGAGGGGGCGCAGCCGGGCCCGGAGCGCCCCTGAATGCGGTCCGTCGTCGCAGCAGGCACCGGCTCCCGGCGCCGCCCCGGCACGAGCGGGCTCAGGTGAACGGTGTGCGGTGGAGCGAGATCAGCAGGCGCCAGCTGTGGGCGGCGAGTTCGTCGGCCGTGGCCGGCACGAGGGCGTGCAGCCAGTCCGCGAGCAGCGCGGTGAAGGTCGCGGCGACGGCGGTGGCGACCAGCTCGGCGTGCGGAGCGCCGGCCAGTTCCCGTTCGGTGCGGCTGCGCTCGCGGAGTTCGCGGTGCAGCAGGTCGCCCAGGGGACCGGTGCCGCCGGGCAGCAGCAGCGAGCGGTAGACGGCGGCGTGCTGCTCCACGTCGGCGAGGAACGCGGCGAGGGCGGGCGGCGGGGCGGCCGGGTCGGGGGTGCCGCGCCAGGCGTGCAGGGCGTCGACGGCGTCCCGCACGACCTCGGCGCAGGAGTCCACCGCGAGCGCCTGGAGGTCCTCGTAGTGGAGGTAGAAGGTCGCCCGCCCGACGCCCGCCCGGCGGACCACGGCCGCCACGCTGGCCTCGGCCAGCGGGCGCTCGGCGCACTCGGCCAGCAGGGCGGCGCGCAGCCGCGCCCGGGTGCGGTCGGCCCGTGCGTCGGTCATCGGGCGACCAGGACCGCGGCCAGTGCGAGCGCGCCGGGCAGGGCCTGGGCGAACAGGATCCGACGGTTGGCGGTCGCCGCGCCGTACAGGCCCGCGATCACCACGCAGCTGAGGAAGAAGACCTGGACGCGGAAGCCGGTCGGGTCGTCCGCGACCAGGCCCCAGACCAGGCCGGCGGCCAGGAAGCCGTTGTAGAGGCCCTGGTTGGCGGCCAGCGGCGCGGTGGCCCTGGCCATCGCGGGGTCGAAGCCGGAGAGCCCGCGCCCGGGCGCACGCTCCCACAGGAACATCTCCAACACCAGGATGTATCCGTGCAGTGCGGCCACCAGGCCCACCAGCGTGCTCGCGACGATGCCCATGACGGGGCTCCTTTCTGGACTGTTGTCCAACGATAATAGACACATGTCCAGGACTGCTGCCAACCGCCTCGCTTCAAGAGGTGAAGTCACAAACTGCACAGGGAAGTTCCACTGCTTCACCTCTTGACCGACCTTCGGGCGGAGCGGGACAGTGTGTCGGACGCTTGAGAGCGCTCTCAAACGGTCCCGCCGTGTTCCCACCGCCGAGGGAAGGCATCCCCCATGACGGCAACCCCACCCCCACCCGTCCCCGCCTCCGTCCCCGCGTCCGCACCCGTGCCCCGGCTCGCCCGGCCCGGGCCGACCCACCGGCCCTCCCGCGCCGCCGCGCCCCGCCGCCGCGTCCCGGTGGCGGTCCTCACCGTGCTCGCCCTGCTGCTCGCCGGCCTGTGGACGGCCGCCGGCGCGCGGGCGGTCGCCGACTACACCCAGTCGGCGACCACCGCCGGCCCCGGCTCGGTCCTGTTCACCTTCACTCCGGTCACACCCGCCACCCTGGTCGACGTCCACTACCGGCCCGGCACCGGCGGCCAGCAGGACTTCCGGATGACGGCGGTCGCCGGCCGCTGGGAGAAGACCGCCACGGGCCTGGCGGCCGGCTCGACCCTGGAGTACTGGTTCACCTACGAGAAGGCCGGCCCGCTGTACGACACCCCGCACTTCACCACCACCGTGGGTTCGGGCGGCTCGAACGGCGGCGGCGGAGGGGCGGGGAGCTTCCCGCTCACCTTCGTCAACAACACCCGCGGCACCTACGCCGACGCCCAGATCTACGTGACCGTCCTCGGCATGGTCACCCCCGGTCAGTGGTCCTACCTGCGGCCCGACGGCTCGATGGCGCACATCGACCACCTCGGCGCCAAGGCCCCCGGGCACCTGACCAAGAACGGCGTCGACTACCCGAACATGTCCTTCACCCTGGACCGGGCCGCCACCGTCCCCTCGCCGGCCGCCATCCGCGGCGGCCGCGTCTACGTCTCACTCGGCTCGCCGCTGTTCATCCCCGTCTCGCCCGACGACCAGGGCTGGGGCGGGCCGGACCCGCAGAACCCCGCCGACCCGAACAGCGACGTCTACTACGACTGGTACGAGTACACCTACGTCCACAACGAGGTCGCGTTCGGCGGCAACACCACGCAGGTCGACGGCTTCGGCTTCCCGATGACCGCCCGGTTGCGGCAGACCTCCAGCGGCTACGACACCACCGCGGGCATCACCCGCACCCGGGCCGAGGTGATGGCCGGCTACGCCGCGGCCGTCGGGCCCGCCTTCCGCCCGCTGCAGAGTACCCACCGCATCACCGCCCCGCGCTCGTCCGCCCTCTTCCTGGCGGGCGGCGCGCAGCAGGGGTACCTCCAGCCGGTCATCGACCGCTTCTGGTCCGCCTTCACGGCGAACCAGTTCACCCTCACCCGGCTCGGCGAGACCTTCACCGGGCGGGTCGCCGGCAACACCCTGACCTTCACCAAGAACGGGGCCGGGCCGTTCCACCTGACCAAGCCCAGCTCGCCGGACGTGATGGCCTGCGGGGCGCGCTGGCCACCGGCAACGACACCGAGAAGCAGCTCGGCGCGGAGCTGTGCGCCGCCTTCCAACGCGGCGTGGCGCTCACTCCGGCCGACTGGTACCGGCCCGCGGCCTACTACCGCAGCGCCGACGCCGCCAACGACTACGCCGCCTACCTGCACGGCATCAGCCTGGGCGGCCGCTCGTACGCCTTCCCCTACGACGACATCAACGACCAGTCGTCCGTCCAGATCCTCGGCAACGCCGCTCCGCCCACCGGGCTGACCCTCGGTATCGGCTGGTAGCCCGAGCCGGCGGGCCGGGGGCCGCACCGCAGGGACAGCCGGTCCGGCCGGCCGTTCCCGTCCCGCCGTCCCGCCCGTCCTTCCCCGGTCCGCCCGTCCTGCCCGCACTGTCGCCGCAGTGCCCGCACCACACCGTCACCACCACACCGTCACCACCACACGTCCGCCCACCCACGGAGGCGTACCACCGTGTTCCGAAACCCCACGTCCAGAACCACCGCCACCCACCGACGGCGCCCGCGCCGCGCGCTGGCCACCGTCCTGACCGCCGCCGGCTCGGCCACCGCGCTCTGCGCGGCGCTGCTCGGCACCGCCACGGCCGCCGTCCCGCCCGCGCCCTCCGGTTGGACCACCGTCTGGAGCGACGACTTCGGCGGCGCCGCCGACACCCTGCCCTCCGGCACCGACTGGATCGTCGACACCGGCACCAGCTACCCGGGCGGCGCCGCGAACTGGGGCACCGGCGAGGTCCAGACCTACACCGCCAACAACGCCAACCTCCGGCAGGACGGCGCCGGGAACCTGCGGATCACCCCGATCCGGGACGCCAGCGGCAACTGGACCTCGGGCCGGATCGAGACCCGGCGCAGCGACTTCGAGCCGCCCGCCGGCGGGAAGCTGCGCATCGAGTCCCGGATCCAGATGCCCAACGTGACCGGCCCGGCCGCCGCCGGCTACTGGCCGGCCTTCTGGACGCTGGGCGCGCCGTACCGCGGCAACTACTGGAACTGGCCGACCATCGGCGAGTTCGACCTGATGGAGAACGTCAACGGCATCAACCAGGTGTGGGGCACGCTGCACTGCGGCGGCAACCCCGGCGGCCCGTGCAACGAGACCACCGGTCTCGGCGCCGTGCACGCCTGCCCGGGGTCGGCCTGCCAGGGCAACTTCCACACCTACGCGCTGGAGTGGGACCGCAGCGTCAGCCCGCAGCAGCTGCGCTGGTACGTCGACGGCGTGCAGTTCCACTCCGTCAACGCCTCCCAGATGGACGCCGCCACCTGGGACGCGGCCACCGCGCACGGGCACTTCATCCTGCTGAACGTCGCCATGGGCGGTGCCTTCCCCGACCCGGTGGCGGGCTACCGGACGCCCACCGCCGCCACCGCCTCCGGCGTCCCGATGCTGGTCGACTACGTCGCGGTCTACCGCTCGGGCGGCGGCACCACGCCTCCGACCACCCCGCCGACGACGCCTCCGACCACCCCGCCGCCGAGCGGCGGTGGGAGCGCGTACGCCACCATCCAGGCCGAGGGCTACGGCGGGCAGTCCGGGACGGCACTGGAGGCCACCACCGACAGCGGCGGCGGCCAGAACCTCGCCGCCCTCGCCAACG
This sequence comes from Kitasatospora sp. NPDC058218, assembly GCF_042882445.1. Lineage (NCBI taxonomy): Bacteria > Bacillati > Actinomycetota > Actinomycetes > Kitasatosporales > Streptomycetaceae > Kitasatospora > Kitasatospora sp. NPDC058218. The sequence goes on from NZ_JBHVWC010000029.1 coordinate 41,051, forward strand.
GTGACTGGGCGCTCTACCCGGGCGTCGACTTCGGGAGCACCCCGGCCCGGCAGTTCAAGGCCAGGGTGGCCTCGGGCGCGGCGGGCGGTGTCAGCGGGCTGGTCGAAGTCCGCCTGGACAGCCGGACGGCCGCCCCGATCGGCTCGTTCGCCGTCGCCAACACCGGTGGCTGGCAGAACTGGACGACCGTCCCGGCCAACATCGCTGGGACCACCGGCAAGCACGACGTCTACCTGACGTTCACCAGCGGCCAGCCGGCCGACTTCGTCAACGTCAACTGGTTCACCTTCAGCACCACCTGACCCGGGGCGCCGCGCGGTGGGGGGCGGGTTGCGGCCCCCCCCGCCGAGGGGCGGCCGCCCCGGGCCCCCCGGGGCGGGGGGGGGCGCGGGGCGCCCCCAGCGGGCCGCCCCCCCGCCCGGCGGGGGGGGGGGGGGCGGCCCGCG